>JALYXE010000130.1 GCA_030947265.1 Acidobacteriota bacterium | reverse complement strand
GGGTTGAGGCAGCAGCGTAGTTCATAGACTCAAACCCTTGGGCCCTCGTCGATGCTAAAAAGTTGCACTCTAACTAATGCTGGAATTAAGACCGCGCCGCGACTTGCTGAAACATCCCACTCCACAGGGACGTATCAAACTTCTCTACGACGATCGATAATCGACGCTCGCTAAATGCTTGGCTACCGCACCGGGACGGACTCTTTTCCCCGTCCTCTACTAAAATTGGAGGATAAATTAAATGAGCGACCCCAACAGTCAGAATTTTCAAGCACCACCACCCCCGGCCCCGCCGCCCCAGGCTGAAGCACCGCGGCCTCGCAAATTGCGCCCCTTCGCCATTGGAATATTTGTCTTAGGGCTGATTCTTCTGGTAACCGGCATCGCGAAGATTCTGCCTGGCGGATCCGTTACCGGAGCCGCGTTCGCCTTTTGGGGAATTCTACTCTTTGCCTTTAGCTTCATTCCGTTACCGCAACCCAAAGGCGATGGGGAGCTGCCGATGTCAGGGTTGCAAAAAGTGACAGGGATCTTTTATCAGCCCACCCGCGTTTTTAGAAACCTGAGGGACCACCCGTATTGGCTGGCGGCGTTTCTGGTCATAGGTGTAGTCAATGCTGGTTACACAGCGGCATTTTGGCAGCGACTAACTCCGGATCGCATCGTGGGATACACGATGGAGAAACTTGCTGACAGCCCGATAAAGCCTCCGCCGGAGGCAATGGACAAAGCGAAGGAAGATGCTCTTCAGCAAGCTAAGCAGCCAATCCAAAGAATCCAGACGGCCGCGAAGAGTTTTGTTGGTGTTTTCGCTTTTGCTTCCTTTGTTGCAGCCCTTTGCTTATTGGGAGTCCTTGCCTTCGGAGGTCGCATCAATTTTTGGCAGGCCTTTGCGGCAGTCCTTTATGCGTATGTGCCGATCACAGTAATTTCTAAGCTCCTGAGTTTAGTAATTCTCTACATCAAAGCGCCGGAGGACATTCACGCTGTTCTGGGCCAGGAGACGGTGGGGCAGGACAATCTGGGGGTACTCTTCACGCCGGGAGATCATCCAGCGCTTTTTGTACTTGGGTCTGCCATCGGCGTCCTGTCTTTTTACGGCCTGTGGTTAAAGGCGAAGGGACTAGCGAATGCCGGGGATAAGGTCAGTTCCAGTGCAGCGTGGGGAGTTGCGATAACCCTGTGGGTTTTGGGCCTCATTCTCGGAATGATCTTCGCTACATTGTTCTCGAGCTTTATTTCATAGCGCGTAACGCAAGCTGTTAGTTGCTGCTAGCTCATACATGGGGCTACTTGGCCCAGCATTTATCATTTGCCAAGCCCACCTATGATGCGCGTGTCTTGTTGGACGCGGCTTCGTCGCCTGATGTGCGGAAGGCCTACGGCCTTCCGAGAAGTGGAAAGATTTTGGGGCTATGCCCCGAAATGGGTTGAAGAAGGGGCGGAGCCCCGGGATAAGGAAGCGATCTCCGGAAGGTCAAAGACCTTCCTCACATCCGACGGCACAGCCGTACCCAAGAAGATAATCGGTGGAAGGAAAGAGAGGGCCGCCTGTGCGGCCCTTTAATTTAATGGCGAGCAACAGACGCGACGACGCAAAACAGTTTGCGTTACCAAGATCAAGTTTACTCGTACCTTAGCGATTCGATGGGATCCAAACGCGCGGCCTTCCACGCCGGCCAAATTCCAAAAATCAAACCAATGCCAACGCTGGCAACAAAACCGCCAATGGGGGCCCATAGCGGCACATAGGAAGGAAGTACGAGCCGCAACAGGAAAGTCAGAAGCCAACCAATCGAGAGGCCGACGAGGCCGCCGAAGCCGGTGAGTGTTGCCGCCTCAATCAGGAATTGCCACATGATGTCGCTGCGGCGCGCTCCGATGGCCTTGCGCACACCGATCTCGCGCGTCCGCTCAGTAACCGAAACGAGCATAATGTTCATCACACCAATACCGCCGACCATCAGCCCAACGGATGAGACGACGACCATGGCGATTGCCACGCCGCTCAGGATTGAACGAAAGTTGCTGAGAAACAGTTCGGCAGTTTGCAGACCAAAGTTATCGGGTTTTCCAAACGGCACCTGCCGGCGCACCCTCAAAAGATCTGTAATCTGGTCGATGGCCTCATCCATCATGCCCTTGCGCGCCACGGCCTGAATGTAGACGTCGTTCGAGTTTGGTTTCAATTTGCGCGCGACGTTGAACGGCATGTAGATAACGTTGTTCTGATCATCGTCGCCACCTCCAAGAAGAAACTGTTCGCGCTTTTCCAGGACACCTAACACGCGAAATTGACGCCCGCCAATTCCGATTTCTTGTCCGACCGGCGAACCGTAGGGGAAAAAATCCTCCCCGACGGATGAGCCGACGACGCAAACTTCTTCGTTATTGTCGTTTTCGTATTGAGTGAAAAACCTTCCTTCCTTAACAATCTGCGTTCCGGCGCGTTCAAAGTCAGGCAATGTACCCTGAAGGTTAATGGCCGCGGACGTTTTACCGGGTCCCGTGACCATAATTTTCTGTCCAAAGAAATCACTGCTGATGTCGAGAAAGGGAACTGAAAGCTCGACGGCAGGCAACTGCGCCAGGGCGACTGCGTCGTCGTAGGTGAGCTCTTTTCGCATTCGTTCCTCACGAGACAGGCGACCTATGTGAATGCCGGAATTGAACTTGATGATGAAGATGGAGTTGGTGCCGTATGACTCCAACTCTTTCTTCACGGCCGTGTCAACACCACTAATGATCGAGGAGATCAGCATTACCGTGATCACGCCAATCATCACACCGAAAACAGTCAAAAAAGAACGCAGTTTATTTCCGCGCAGGGTGGCCAGGGCCATCTTCAGGTTTTCATAGATGTCGCTGCGAAAGATTCTCATTTAGTACCTCCACGCGAACACCCACCATCGTGGGGTTAGGAGCAGGAGCAGTTGGCAGGAGCAGTCGGCAGGATAAGAAAAACCTGTCCTCTGCCACTGTCGCCTGTACTCCTGGCCTGTTCGTACCGAGTGCTCCCGCCGTCTGCTCCTGCCTCCTGCTGTCTGCCTACTCGGCCCTCAGGGCCTCGATAGGATCGAGCCGGGCCGCTTTCCATGCCGGGAACACGCCCGCGAGTACGCCAATGCCGCCGGATACAAATATCGTTATCAAGATCGCTGCGATTGACAGGTACGTTGGGAAAAAGATTGCGGTCATTATGGTGCCGATAATCCAGGCGAGCAAAACTCCGACCGCCCCGCCAATCGCGGAAAGCGTAACGGCTTCGACCAGAAACTGCTTGAGGATATCCAGTTTTCTTGCGCCTAAAGACTTTCGAATCCCAATCTCCTTCGTTCTTTCCGTAACAGAGACGAGCATGATGTTCATAATAACGATGGCCCCGACAAGCAGCGCGATGCCGGGAACTGCAATGGCAACCAGGAACGTTGGCCCCAGCAGGCGGTCGCGAAAGCCCGTAATCGCATCGGGGGTAATGATGCCGAAATTGTCTTTCTCGTCGGACTTGAGATGCCTTCGCGAGCGCAATAGAAACCGGGCTTCGTCGACAGCGTCCTTGAAGGTGTCATCCGTCTTTGATGTGGCCTCGAAGTAGAGCAGGCGGTTGCGCGTGAAACCGCCGAAGTTATTACCATATGTTTTTAGAGGGAGGGTTATGAAATTATCCTGTGGCACGCCGAAGACCGTCCCCTTCGCCACTCTTATGCCAATGACCCGGTATGGCAGACCCGCTACATTGATTTCCTGCCCGATCGCAGTCCCCGAGCCGGCGGGGAAAAGTGCGTTGGCGACGTCCATTCCAATAAACGCCACACGCATCGCGCCGTCGTTTTCGCTGTCAGTAAAGTAACGCCCTTCATCCGCATCAATGTTGTCGATCTCGCTAACCACGGGCATGGCTCCATCGACAGGAACATCTTCAATGATTTTCGATTCGCGTTTTACAAGCGAACGACTGGCCCGCGCCCTGGCGCCAATTTTATCGATGAGCGCTGCTCGAGACCGCAGGTACTCGTAATCGTCCAGCGTCAATTCCTTATTTCTTCTCTGGGCAGCGGCGATAGAGTCGAGGTCCTTGAAATCTTCGAAATTGAAACGTTGAACCGTAAAGGATTTCGAACCAATACCGGCAATCTTTTCATCGATATATTTGTTGAATCCCTGGATAAGCGACACGACGACTACAAAGGCTGTGACGCCAATGATCATGCCCAGCAGCGTTAGCGCCGAGCGCAGTTTGTGCGCCCAGATTGCAGCGATCGCGAGTTTCAGGGTTTCAATGAATTTCACGAATACTTAGGTAGGTTCCCCCTCAGTTTAGTTGCACGTCACGTTTAGCGTTAAAATGTTGACATGCAGTTCATAATATTAAATCTGAGCCGAGCCGATCTCATTAGAGACTGTGTGAAACTCGATTCTTGATCTTAACGAACGTCCGAGCGGGGGTAAACCAC
>JALYXE010000108.1 GCA_030947265.1 Acidobacteriota bacterium | reverse complement strand
GTGATCGCCGCCGTCAACGTCGTCTTCCCATGATCCACGTGTCCTATCGTCCCGATGTTTACGTGCGGCTTACTGCGGTCGAATTTTTCCTTTGACATCTCTGCTCCTTATAAGTGACAGGTAACGGAAAACCTGCCCTTTACTTGTTACTCGTCACTTGTCACTTGTCACTACTTCGCCACTCCCTGAACCTTTGCGATTACCTCTTCCGCAATATTCTTTGGCGCCTGTTCATATCGCTCGAAATGCATAGTGGAGGTTGCACGACCCTGCGTGGCCGACCGCAAGTCGGTCGTATAACCAAACATCTCGGAAAGAGGGATAAACGCTGTAATGACCTGGGCGCCGCCAACTCGTGGTTCCATGCTTTCAATCCGGCCGCGCCGCGAATTCAGATCGCCATTAACCGCGCCCGTGTAGTCGTTTGGAGTCACAACTTCAACGCGCATGATCGGCTCAAGCAGAACCGGCTTGGCTTTTCTGACAGCATCCTGGAATGCCAATGAGCCTGCGATATGGAACGACCGTTCGTCGGAGTCAACCTCGTGATAATTACCAAAAACCAGGCGCACTCTGATGTCTACCAACTCGTAACCGGCCAGGAAGCCGCGCTCCATGGCGTCTTTTATTCCCTGCTCGACAGGCTTTATGTACTCCCTGGGAATCGCGCCACCCGAAATCTTGTTTTCAAATACAAAGCCTTCACCGGGCGCTGGTTCGATCTCAATCTCAACGTGTCCGAACTGCCCGCGACCGCCCGTCTGTTTCTTGTAAATCTCTTTACCAGGCGCAGCCTGAGTAATAGTTTCGCGATAAGCAACTTGTGGCTTGCCCACATTTGCTTCGACCCCAAACTCACGCTTCATTCGATCAACAATGATCTCAAGGTGAAGCTCGCCCATACCCGCAATAATGGTTTGCCCGGTTTCATGATCCGTTGACACGGTAAACGAAGGATCTTCCTGAGCCAGCCGGTTCAATGCCAGCCCCAGCTTGTCCTGATCCTGTCGAGTCTTGGGCTCCACTGCGACACGAATGACCGGCGCTGGAAACTCCATTCTTTCGAGCACGATTGGCTTGTTGTCATCGCAAACGGTGTCGCCCGTGGTGACCTGCTTCATACCGCCGATGGCGATGATTTCACCAGCACTGGCATCTTCAATGTCTTCTCGCTTGTTGGCATGCATGCGCATCAGCCGGCCCACGCGCTCTTTGGAATCTTTAGTCGGACTGTACGCGTAGGAACCTGCCTTGATAGTGCCACTGTAAATACGAACAAAAGACAGTTGCCCCAGATGCTTGTCAGACATGATCTTGAAAACAAGACCGGCAAAGGGCGCGCTCGCATCCGGCGGACGTTCTTCAATCTGCCCGGTTTTTGGATTGACTCCCTCAACCGGCTTCACATCGAGTGGCGAAGGCAGGTAGTCAACCACCGCGTCGAGCAATGTCTGTACGCCTTTGTTTTTGAATGCTGAGCCCGTAACGACAGGCACCAGTTTCAACTCAAGGGCTCCTTTACGCAGCGCCCTGCGAATGTCTACTTCGGTGATCTGCTCGCCTTCGAGATATTTGTGCATTAAGCCGTCGTCGACAGTCGCCACGGCCTCGATAAGTTTTTCGCGAGCGGCGGCTGCGGCTACTTTAAGATCGTCCGGAATATCCGCTGTTTCGTATTCGGAACCTTTGCTCTCATCGTTCCAGATCAATCCTTTCATCGCGATCAAGTCGACGACGCCTTTGAACTGATCCTCGATGCCTATCGGGAGTTGAATTGCGACAGGGTTTGCGCCCAGACGCGTAATAATTGACTCAAATGAACGGTCAAAGGAAGCGCCGGCACGATCGAGTTTGTTAATAAAGCAAATTCTAGGCACTCCATACTTGTCAGCCTGACGCCAAACAGTCTCCGATTGCGGCTCAACGCCCGCGACACCATCGAAAACAGCGACAGCACCGTCGAGAACGCGCAACGAACGTTCGACTTCCATCGTGAAGTCGACGTGGCCCGGGGTGTCGATAATGTTTATGCGATGATCGACGCCATTCCGTTCCCAGTAACAGGTCGTTGCTGCGCTGGTAATCGTTATACCCCGCTCCTGCTCCTGTTCCATCCAGTCCATCGTCGCCGTGCCCTCGTGCACCTCGCCAATCTTGTGCGTGATGCCCGTGTAATAAAGCACGCGTTCCGTGGTAGTGGTCTTACCGGCATCGATGTGGGCCATGATGCCGATATTCCTGGTCAGGTTTAGATCTTGCTTAGCCATAGACTCTGAGTGACAAGTAACCACGTGACAAGTGACAGGTTCTTGTTACCTGTCACCTGTTACTTGTCACGGTTTTTCTAGAACTTGTAATGCGCAAACGCCTTGTTGGCGTCAGCCATACGATGAGTGTCTTCCTTCTTCTTGACGGAATTGCCACGGTTGTTTGCTGCGTCAAGAATCTCACCCGCCAGCCGGTCGGTCATACTCTTTTCCCCGCGCCCACGCGCATAGGAAACAATCCATCGAATAGCCAGAGCACCGCGCCTTTCCTGGTGAACCTCGATTGGCACCTGATAAGTAGAACCACCAACCCGGCGCGACTTAACTTCAACAGTTGGCTTCACGTTATCGATTGCACGCTTAAAAACCTTCAGCGGCTCTTCGCCCGTTTTATCGCCGATCTGCTTCATTGCGCCGTAAAAGATGATCTCCGCCACCGACTTCTTGCCGCCCCACATGACGCCGTTGATAAACTTTGTCACCAGAGGACTGCTGTAGATCGGATCCGGGAGTACTTCTCGTCTTTCTGCAACTCTTCTTCTTGGCATAGCTGGATATCAGTTTTTAGTTATTTTCCCGCGGCCTTCGGCCGCTTGGCGCCATACTTCGAGCGCCCTTGTTTGCGATCGGAAACGCCTACCGAATCGAGTGTTCCTCGAATAACGTGATACCGCACGCCGGGTAAATCCTTAACGCGCCCGCCGCGAATCAACACTATCGAGTGTTCCTGTAGATTGTGACCCACGCCGGGAATGTAAGTAGTTACCTCGATCCCGTTAGTCAGGCGAACTCGCGCCACCTTGCGCAGCGCCGAATTTGGCTTTTTGGGTGTTTGCGTATATACGCGCGTGCAAACGCCTCGCTTTTGCGGCGAACTCTGGAGGGCCGGGCTAGCTGTCTTATACTTGACTGCTTGGCGACCCTTGCGAACAAGCTGATTAATCGTCGGCACTTATGTTTCCTCTTAGAACGAGACTTTCCTCTTCCACGCGCAAAAGGGCGTTGCCTGCCTCTTTCCGGAACCTATGGCCATCCACGCGGCATCTTCAGAGAGACCCCGCTTCGTCCGGCAGTCAGCGCAGGCGAGCTGCCCTGTTAAAAATTTCTTTTAGGGATGTTCTGACTTCACCGCTCGGGCGGGCATGGATTGTGGCTTCCCTTAAGCCGACTTTTCTGTGGCGTCGCATTTTAGGA
>JALYXE010000102.1 GCA_030947265.1 Acidobacteriota bacterium | reverse complement strand
GTGTCGGCGCAGGCTATAAGCTGTTGCGGCGAGGGCGCATGTTGGGGGAAGGCGGCAACCCCGAAGCTGGCGGTCAGCCTGAGCTCTAAATTCCGGCCGCCGTGGAAATGATGGTGGGCGATTTTCTCACGGATCCGCTCGGCGACAGACCCCGCAAGTTCCATCCCGGTGTCGGGCAGCACTATTACAAATTCATCACCTCCATAGCGTGCTACTGCATCGGTATCGCGAATGGAAGAGAGAATAACGGCCGCCATCTCCATCAGAACGTGCGAGCCGGCAAGATGACCATGCGCATCGTTTACTCGCTTGAAGTCGTCGAGATCCAAAAACAACGCAGCCACACTCGTGCCGTACCGACGCGCTCTCCGTATTTCGTTAAGAAGAAACTGGCGGAGGTAGCGGGCATTGTGAAGCTTCGTCAGATCGTCAGTTTGCGAAAGGCGTTCAGCCTCGCCAATACGCACGGCGTTGGCAAGCGCAGAAGCGATTGGTAATGAGAGCGCGTCGAGAATAGCAATCTCCGACTTCTTAAATAAATGTTGCTCGCGAATTCCTTCAAGCACGCCGAGAATTCTTTCACCGCAAATTAATGGAACAGCAATGATGTATTGCCCGCGTTCCCTTCTCTTCAAAGTTCCCATCCCCGCCGCGGAGAGTCGCGCTGCCTTCGATTCGGAACCGGGCGGGACATCATCTGATCCTATCAAGAGCCGGCGCCAATCATCCGCTGGATCACCGATTACTTTATCTGCAGGCTTTAGCACCGCGAGCGATTCCAAAACAGAAGCGTCAACGCCTTTAATGTCGGGTACTAGATATATCGTCCAGCGATCCGCGTTTACCAGCAAAGTGAGTTTGGCGAGCGCCGTGTGCGCTGCACTGTTTTGATCTCCTATGAAATGGAGAGACGAAATCAGATCAAACGCGGCCCGTAAACTATTCGATTTCATTCTCGGAGGAAGAGAAAAAGATCCAGTTTCGCTCGGAGGGCGAACAATCTCGGGCAATGTCAACTCACCGGTGGCTCCGTGGCCCTCGATTTCACGCAGGATAGCCGGCAGCTGGGCCGCCTTATCTGCGATTGCCCGAAAGCCCAGCCGCTTCAAGCTTGCGCCATCAAGGCTCCGAAGACTCAGACCGTGATACCCACTCGACTGCCGGCGACATGCAATCAGTGGCGTCCCGGGCCAGGACGCCGTGGCATGCTCTATCGCCCCGTGAAGCTCGACCATGTCAGCACCCGCCGCTACTTCATAAAGGACTGCGATTGGGGGCTCAGGCACTTGTTCCTCCAACCGTTGAGTCTCGCGCTTGCTGGTGGCTGCTTCCACCTCCGCTTCCCGTAACCCCTCGATAAGAGTCTTTACGCCGGCGAGCCGCAAGGCTTCGATCAACTCATAAGCCGGTGCCTCGTGAGCGTCGGTAAGAAGTATGACGTGCCTTGACATAGAAAGCATAAATCCCGGTGATGCGCTTTTCAGCCTCTTCCGACGTTTGAGCGCGGAGAAAGCGACAAGCGATACTGAGTGCTATTCCCCTGCGGATCTACCGCGTCGACAGCGATTTCCTGCGTTCCTCGTGGCGCAGTGATCTGAAGTTGGAAGGCGCCCTCAGTAGGTACGAGCGTCTCGCGCCCAGCGATTCTAATAGTGGTGCCAGGTTCCGAGCGACCGCGAATTAGGTACACACTACCGCCCAGCAGTTCCGCCACCAGGTTCGAAACTGGAACGCGCGAGCCGGTGCCCCGTGTGGCAATGATGAACTTCTTTGGGTCGCTCCAGTCGCTGGTCTGCCCGCTCGAAGCAGTGGCGCGCACGCGCCAAAAATAAACACCCGGCCGAAGATCGCTGGCGGTGAATTCGGTCGACGACAGTTGATCGCGCTCGAAGACTTTGCCGTCGGCAACGAAAAAGGGAGATGTCGCTACCTCTACTCTATAAAAGGCCGCGGTGCCGGACTGCGGTCTACCCCATTTCAAGGAAACATTGGCCGAACCGTTGCCTCCAATGAAAACTTTTTCGAGATCGTGCGGCTCAGAAGGCATTGGAACATCCAAAAGTTTTTGGGGCCGCGAAATTGTCCCCGAAGGATTTATCGCCACATAATCTCCGCCATGTAGCGTTGTCTTCTCACCACTTCGGTTTGTAACCTCTATCGCGCCGGTGTTAACACGAATGTCTTCCGTACCCTCCGGATTGACGCCGAAGCTTGCGCCGGTCAGGCCGCCTATCTTGTTTTGGGTCTTCGGCGTTTCAACTACGTTATTTGCTCCTTCAGGCTGTTGCTCTGTGCGTACGTACATCTGTCCGCTGTCAACCACCACATGCACGTTTGTCTTCTTTCCGCCATCGGCGCTCGCGTTGTCTCGCACGATAATTGTGCTATTGGGGCGAATAACCAGCGTCGAACCATCGGCCATGCTTACCCGCGCGCGCCCGGTTGCCTGCGTCTGCACTGTGTCGCCGGGATAAAGTTCTGTATCGCTTCCGGGATTAATGGTCTCGCGCGTCGCCGCGCGGATAACCCGCACCTCGCCTTCAAACGAAATGAAGCGCGCGCCTGACGGCATCTTCGTCCCCGTCCCTACATTTTTCAGTGGGTTACCATATTTCCAGACGTAAATGGCGGACGCACCCGCCAACCCGCATAGCAGGGCGAGACCGATTAAGAGGTAGATAGTGCGCTTTTCTATTACCCACCAATCAAAAGCAATACGAGGAGGTTTTAGGTTCATTCTTTTTGAAGATATTTACGACTGAGGGGCAACCGCAAAAACGCGAGACGCTCACGCGCGCCATCAACCCAACCCGGGACGAGGATCCGACTGGCAATTCTAAAGGTGTGAAAGGAGGCAGCCGACTAACAGCGAGCTTTGTCCGCCACTATTTACGGCTTAAAACAGCAACCACTGCTATCCGAATCTAGCACAGCCGCAGGACCACCTTCAAGCACTCTCTGGTGGGCAAGTCGATGGTTAGAAGTTTTGGTTTTGCCGGGGAGCGCTTATCTGCCCTCGGGAGTGTGTTGACCGGGCTGCCGGTGAGGCTGAAATGGACGGTCATTTTTCGCGGGAGTCGTCTTTAGAAGGCGATTCGCTGGAGTCGTCTTCAGAAGGCGATTCGCTGGAGTCACCTTCGAAAGGCGAATCGAAATCTTCAGGCAGATCGACATCAATTCTGAGGCCCGCATGTTTTGCCCAGACCAGCGAGGCAGCAACGGCGCTCAGCAGTACGACAGCAACGAAAACAAGCGAGAACCAGATAGGAATGACGGCCCCAATAGCAACGATGAGCATCTTTGCGCCAATGAAGGTGAGGACAATGGCCAGTCCAATCTTGAGATAGTGAAACTTCTCAACCACTCCGGCCAGCAAAAAGTACATGGAACGAAGCCCCAGTATGGCGAAGACGTTTGAAGTGTAAACGATGAACGTGTTGGTAGTGATGGCAAAGATCGCCGGGATTGAATCAACTGCAAAAACAAGATCAGCAACTTCGACTATTACCAGTACCAGCAGCGACAATGTTCCTGCCAGCCGGCCGTTCACTCTGGTAAAAAATTTTTGCTCTTCGTAGTGACGCGTAAGCGGAATATATCGAGTAACTAAACGGACTACTACGTTTTCTTCAGGCTGAATGTCGGTGTCTTCCTGGGTAAACATCCGAACACCCGTGTATACCAGGAACGCGCCGAAGATATAGATAATCCAGTGGAAGCGATTGATCAGGGCAGCGCCTACAAAGATCATCGTCAGGCGCATTGCCAAAGCTCCCAGTACACCCCAAAAAAGCACACGGTGCTGATATCTCGAAGGCACCTGGAAGTAGGAAAAGATCAGCAGAAAAACAAAGAGGTTATCGACGGAGAGCGAGAGTTCGATCAAATAGCCAGTAACGAACTCTAAACCTCTATGAGAGCCCTGGTACCAGAAGACGATGCCGGCAAAGATCATCGCCAAACTGATCCATACAGCACTCCAGATCGCGGCTTCGCGGTATCTAATTGTGTGGGCTTTGCGGTTGAAGAGGCCGAGATCCAGACTCAGCATGAAAAGGATGAAGAGGGAAAAGCCGATCCAAAGTCCCGCTGAGCCGCCGATCGAGTCCATTCAGATAAGGTTAACATAACATCGCGGAGGGTCGGGTGTCAGGTTTCCTGGCCAGTCAAACCCTCGCTCTGCCGCGCGTGAATCCTGGCGCCCGGCAAGCGTTGTTGCAGTGCCGCCGCGTGTCCTTTACAATCCGCCATTCGCTGGAGAGATAAGAATAATGCTCAAACAATTGGGGCGGCTGGAACGCACCCGCAGCATCATAATCATCGGATTCGCAGTACTAATGGCAGTAAGTCTGATTGTCTTCTATGCTCCCGGTCGAAATGCGACCACCTTAGACCCCAGCAAAAACACTGCCGTCCTTGCCGAAGTAGGACGTGACGAAGTTACCGTTGCCGACCTCGCTCAACAGAAAGAGAGTGTCCAGGCAAGGTATGGTGGCCAGATTAGGCTTGCGCAACTTGGCCTCACAAACAAACGCATTCTGGACGGGTTGATACAGAAGAAGATTATTGAGCAGGAATCGGTTCGTTTGGGATTGTTTCCGTCTGAGGCTGAGGTAGCGAATGAGATCCGAAAACAGTTCAGAGACCCAAGTACCGGACAGTACATCACCCTTGATCCAGACAAGAACCCGACGCGTTATAAAGAGATAGCGACCTCGAATGCAGGAAGCGTCGAGGCGTTTGAGCAACAATTTCGCGATCAGCTTGCGCTTAGAAATCTAAAAGCCCTCGTCACAGCCGCTGTTAAGGTCTCCGATGAAGAAGTGCAGGAAGACTACAAGCGGAAGAACACAAGCATTGATGTCACCTACATGGTCGTTTCGCCTGACAAACTTGCTGAAAAGATAGCGGTATCTGATCAAGACTTAAAAAGCTATTACGAACAACACAAGACAGACTATCGCATTCTCGAGCCACAAAAAAAGATTCGCTATGTTTACATCGACCAGGAGAAGGCCGGTGAAAAAGTGCAGATCTCAGATAAAGACTTACGCGACGAGTTTGAGAAGCTTCCGCCTCAAAGTAAACAGGCTGGAATAAAAATGCAACAGATTGTTTTGAAGGTGGCTCGCAAAGATCTTGATCCGCAAGTGGAGCAGAAGGCCAAAGATCTCATAGCTAAAGCTCGAGCAGCAAGTCGGGAAACGGGCGAGAAGGTTTTCGCTGAACTCGCGCGCGGCAATTCTGAGGATCCCGCCACCGCCAAGAACGGTGGTTACATCTCTCGGCCAATCAAGAAGAACCCGAACAAGCCGGACGGCCTTTATGATCGAGCCGTCGACATGGAAGAGGGCGACGTTTCTGACATTCCGATTAAATACGCTGGTAGCTGGTACATCTTGAGGCGAGGTGGGTCGGTACCAAAAACCTTCGAAGAGGCGAAGCCGGAGTTGTTGGCTTCGCTACGCAATCGCAGGGGCTACGCGGTTGCGGCCAAACTCGCGCAGCGTGCGCAGAATCGGCTAAAAGATACGAAAGATCCCCAGAAAGTGGCACAGGAGCTCGCCGCCGACGCTAACATGAAGGCCGAAGAGATGGTTAAGGAGACGCCGTTCGTTAGGCCAGGCGACGACGTTCGGGGCATCGGAAGCAGCCAGCAGTTCGAGGCGGTTATTGCACCTTTGAAC
>JALYXE010000094.1 GCA_030947265.1 Acidobacteriota bacterium | reverse complement strand
AAAACACTCGGCGAAGATAATTGGTGGCGGGCCATCAATTATTATCTTCGCAAATACGCGAATCAGCCGGTAGAGACAGAACAGTTTCGCATTGCTATCGAAGAGTCAACGGGCCAGTCTCTGGATTGGTTTTTTGATGAATGGCTGTACCAGATGGGTCATCCCGTTTTTCGAGTAACGCAGAACTATGAACCATCAACAAAAACTTTGAAGCTCACGGTGGAACAACTTCAGACCATAGATGCTGCTTCTCAGTTCCCACAGTTAGCACTTTTTCAAACGCCGGTGGATGTGGAGATTGCTACCTTATCAGGAACACGGCTTGAGCGTGTTCAAATCTTGCCAAAAAAGGAACAGAGCTTTGCATTCCCGGTTGACTCGTCGCCGTTGCTTGTCAATTTCGACTACCGTGGCACGCTTATTAAGGAGTTGGAGTTCGACAAGACGTCTGCCGAGTTGGTTTATCAGCTGACGCATGACGACGACGTGCTGGGGAGAACCTGGGCGCTGAGTCAACTCGCCGGCCGGGTTAATACTGAGAAAACCGCGGACGTTGAGAAGCACCACATCGCGTCGGAGCTGTCCCGCGCACTGATGCATGACAAATTCTGGGGAGTGCGCTTTGAGGCTGCAACTGCGCTCGCGAGCGTAAAAGATCCCAGCGCACGCGAGGCTCTTGTAGCCGCCACCAAAGATTCTGATGCTCGCGTTCGCGCTCGCGCAATCACTTCACTGGCAAGCTCAAAAGATCCATCGCTGGCGAGTCTTTATCAACAATTCCTGACCGACCAGAGTTATGGAGTGATCCTAGCCGCGGCCTCTGCTCTCGGCGAGACTAAGACTGCCGGGGCTTATGAATCTCTAACACAGTTGCTTGATACACCTTCATGGCGTGACAACATAAAGGCTTCGGCGTTGTCCGGCCTTGGCGCGTTGCAGGATAAGCGAGCACTCGATACCGGGTTTCTTTACGCAGAAAAAGGGAACTTGCCTAAAGTAAGAATAGCGGCATTGCTCCTCCTGGGAAGAATCGGTGGAGATAACCCTAAGGCCTTCAGTTTAATTTCCCGAACTGCTGCCCAAGCCTTCCGTGATGGAGACTTCAATCTCGGGACAGCCTCTGCCGAGGCGCTCGTTAGCCTTGGTGATCCTCGAGGTCTAGCGGTTCTGGATCAAATCAGTCACGTCACGTCGGGGACGCCGCGACTCCACGAGGTGGTCAGTCAGTTTCAAGAACGTCTGCGGAAATTGACAACAGGAGACGCTACGTCCGGCACGCCGCAACCCTAATCGCGGGCTGGGGTAAATTCTAACGCGACTCCGTAGCATAGTGTTGCGAAAATTGACGGTTCATGCGTCCGAAATTGCGTAGGTTCCCCTGAGCTGGCGTCGGTCGAGGGTATCCTGGAATTACCGTTTGTCTGCTCCAGTTTCATGAGCTTCCCCGGCTTTGCTGTTGAGCCTGCGAAACTTAGGGCTTGAGTTTAGAAAGCATGTCCTGTAATATTCTGATCGCCCGAGTGGCGCTTACCCAAATGGCGCTAACCCTCTGAATCCCCTGCTTGTCAGTTCCTAATGAGTCATTCTGATGACAAACACAGCTACTGACAGACAGAAAACTCCCAAGGACAACAGTCAGCCCAGCCAACTAAGCGAGCGCAAGATCTCACTGCTTGTCGTCGAGGACGACGAGAACATTTCGAGCGCTATTAGTGAGTATTTTTCTCGTGCAGGTTATGACGTGAAAACCGTTGACGACGGCGTAATGGGTGTTAAGGCGGCACTGGATGATCCTCCCGATGCTGTCGTTCTCGACCTTATGCTACCAAAAATGGATGGTTTAGCCGTTTGCAGAGAACTCAGGGAAAAAGCGAATTACCTACCGATTCTGATGCTGACAGCAAAGGACGACGTTGTTGACAAAGTGCTTGGACTGGAGATGGGCGCCGACGATTACATCACCAAGCCCTTCAGCCTTCGCGAACTTGAAGCCCGGATTAAGTCAGTGCTTCGTCGAAGCAGGACTCCGTCCAACGCCGACGGGACCAAGGACGACGTCCCGATCACGCGCGGCAGGCTCCGTATTGATCCGGCAAGGCGTGAAGTTACCATTGGAGACCGTCAGGTGGATTTGACTCCCAAAGAGTTTGACCTCCTGCGACTCTTCGCAGCGAACCCCGGCAGGGTTTTCCCTCGCAAATACCTGCTTGAAAAGATCTGGGACTACTCTTACGAAGGTTACGACCGAACTATTGACTCACATATCAACCGGTTGCGCGCCAAAATCGAAGAGAATCCGGAAAACCCTCAAATGGTGCTTACTGTTTGGGGAATTGGCTACAAGTTCAGCGATGAACAGTAACTTACGCTTCGTCGTCTTGCCGAAACACAACCGCAGTTGTTAATTGCCGACTACGGTTCTTCAATACTTTGACCTGCAATTGGGATTTCCTACCGAACTGGCCTGGGCTCAACCAAGCTCCAACCCTCCGGCGCAGATTCATAATCATGAAGATTCCTCTCAGATTACTAACCTTCAGTCTGGTCGGGAGACCTGGCGCGCGACTGGTCGGGCTCCGACTGTTGGCCGCGATGGCCTTGCTTGCCGCTAATGCTGTCGTACCTCTATTCGTCTCGCAAGCACAACGATGGTCCGCTCCCATTAAGGTTTCGAATATCGCCATCCAGACATCCGCAGATGGAACGGTAGTCTCGATTGAAGGTGACGGCTCGCTCAGCGGCGCCCAGAACTGGCAAGACTACGAGGGTTACCATTTAGTCCTGTCAAATACGATCGCGGTCGCTTCACTAAGAACGGGCAGCGGGGTAAAAGTTCGTCGAATTGGAACTTCGCTGGAAGTGCTTTTGCAAACAAAACCTGGCGCCAGAGTCAATCTGCAGTCCACCGACCGCCAGCTACACGTCGTAGTCGATGGTAAACTGTACCCAAGGTCAACCGATTCTGACTTTTCCTCCGACTCACTTTCATCGGAGGAGACACAACTGTTCGAGGATCCTCAATACTCAAGCCGAGCTCGTCACGACGCTCCGATGAGGCTTTCGCCCCCGCCTGAGGGCTCGACCGCAAATTCCCGTC
The DNA here is from genome assembly GCA_030947265.1 of Acidobacteriota bacterium. Classification (GTDB taxonomy): domain Bacteria; phylum Acidobacteriota; class Blastocatellia; order Pyrinomonadales; family Pyrinomonadaceae; genus PSRF01. The sequence continues at coordinate 65 of JALYXE010000094.1, read as the reverse complement.
GCGCGGGAACAGGGAGCAACCAGCTTTCGAACGGTTCAAGCGTAAGCTCGGAGACGGTCCCCGGG
>JALYXE010000092.1 GCA_030947265.1 Acidobacteriota bacterium | reverse complement strand
TATCCATCGCTTCGACGGCTTCCCCTAAAGTTAGCGATTCCATGACTGCGCGCTCGGGCGGAATGGCAACGTCGCCTGTATCGGCGCGCGGCAAGAAACGGAAAAGAATCGGATCTGCCGTATCAATGATGGCGATGCCTTGCCGATACTTAACCATGCGTCGCAGTTCTGGCGCTTGCTTAAAGTCTCGCCTGCTTTCAGAGACCCGTTCGGCGTCATTCCTAGTGCCGGGCGCATCAACCTCCGTGCGTGAAAGCACAGTTGCCGAACCCAGCATGGAAGACGCATAAACGCCTGTTTCGGGATCGATGCCGGGAAGAAAAATCTGATTTTTCATGCCTGCCAGTACTGCCCTGCCGCCCTGTTCCTGAAACTTTCTTTTGATCTGCGGTACATCTTGAAAGCCGAGAAGGTAAGGCGTGTTGCGGAACCTTCCGATCTTGAGCTTGTCTTGGAGTTTTGGCGGCGCGACATTCCCGGCCTCATCGAGCGCCATTAAGACTGGCGTCGCATTCTTGCTAGTGGAAGCCTGCATCTCAATCGCGGCAAGACCAAAGATCAGTTCCAACAGAATGTGGTATTCGCTCGCCTGGGTTTCGTTCATGACGACATAGATGGCCGTTCTCGGTTTACGAAGATCCGCCAAATTGATCTCTCGAACGCCGCGAGCGGATTCTTCTGGAGTGGCGCTCTTTAGGATGCGCATCGCATTAGGTGAGCGAAGAGGAGCTAATTTGTTGTTCAATCCCGTGATGACCCCGCCTTGGGTTTTCTCGGCGTCAACTTTAATAAAGTTACCCCACTCGATCCTGGCCTCGCGATCATCGGAATTGCGCATGTCTTCGCCAAGTTTCTTCAACTCATTGAGTGACAGATATTCCTTAATCATCGGCAACGTCGGATTGACCGCAATGGTTGGGAGATGTAGACAGAGCGCCTTCATCAAAGCGGTTTCACCGGATATCCAATAATGGGTACTATCGTTGACCTTCATGTTTTCGGGCTCATAGCCAACGATCATCGAGGCTATGGAGTGCGCGAGTTCCCCGTTTTTCAAACAACGCGGCAGTGGGTTCCAGAGGTCGGAGAGGTCGGGATTTTCCAGATCGATGCGGTAAACATGGTCGTAGTATCGCGCCGTGTGCGCATAGAGTTCGCCTTTGATGTCCATTACCAAAGCGGACCCGGTTTGCGCCCAGTCTCGCAACATGTTCATGTAGAAAGTCGCCGACTTCCCCGAATTCGAAGGACCAAAGATCCCCGTGTGAACCAATAACTGTTCTAAGGTCAAAACGAGATCGTATTGTCGAAAACTTAGGGCTGAACTAAGTCTACCAATGCGTACCGCACCGCGCGGCAAAGGTTCACTGGATCGATGCGCTAAACCTTTCGCCTTCAGGTCGGCAATGCTCGCCCATCGCGCTGATCCATGCGTAAGTCTCTGATTGATGCTGTAGTAGGGATAAGCCAGAGACATTGATTCAAACAGTCCGACTAAGCTAACAAAGAGCGCTCCCAGCACTACGAAGGTCATCCACTTGAATTCCAGTTTCAGAATCTGGCCTGAGCGAAAAAACAAGTAGCCCGCTATAGCGCTGCTGAGAATGAGCGTACCGCTGTGCGACACGTCTGTCAGAAATCTGGTTGCGGCGTGAAATGAGTCAAGATCCGGCTCGTCAGCCGGACGAGGAATGAAGTAATCAGCATCGATTCTTTCGACTCTCGCTCGGAAACTCATGATTGTAAGAACGTCTTATTTACGGACTGCGGTCTGAGCCCAGTTTTCAAGCTGAACTCTCTGGTCGTCGGGAATCTGGGTCTGCTTGAAAAGACGCGGTTGCCAGCCGGAAGCGATGATCTCCGGGATCGGGGCAAATGGATTTGGATAAATAATTCCGTCGAGCTGCATCGACTCGAAATAGCGAACTCCAACGGTCGTGTTTTCCCGATCAGGAATCCGAATCAGTATCGCCGGGCCGTCGGTTCGATGGTTCGGGACGGAAATCGCCTCTATCAGTAAATTGATTGGGGAGTACCGCAGATGAACCGTGGCTTGTGGCATCTGTAGCACTCCTGGCTGATTTGTGATCCATTCCGAAGGAACCAATTGACGCTGCGAGATTGCAGATACTATCTCCCCGACATCACGAGGTTTGCGCCCTCGGATTGCGCCTTCAGTGACATAGGTAACAGCGGCGATCGCTACCGCTGTAACGTCGCGCAATCGTTCAGCGGTACGCGGAACTTCACTGTCCGGCCAGCGATATATAGGGATATTCCGAGCGGCTGATGAATCAGATCCTGCGTCTCCGATCGTAACTTGGGGATCTACTGTAGCCATGCGCGCGTTCGTTTGGCGTTGCAGTATGAGCGGCACGATCACGAGCACGAAGAAAGCGCCGGCGGCGACTGAGACTACAGGCCAAACGTTTCCGCGTTCGCGGCTTTTCATGCTGCCTCCCGAAGTCGAATGACTCTTTCACAGAATGCTTGTCGGATCATCTCTTCAATTACTGTATCGGACGTGTGTGCTGCCTTTTCCAGACGTTGCAAACCCAGCTCAAGATTGGCGAGATCGTCGGCGTTGCGGGCTATAAAACCAAGATGGTCGTCAATTACTTCTGCCGACAGCTCCTCGATATTCTCGGTAGTCAGAGCACGAAGGAAAGCGATCGATTCCCGCAAACCGGGCTTGTCTCTGACCGTGGGCATCATCAGCCTGATGTATCTGATCAGCTTGACTATTTGAATGAGCAATTCTGAAGTCGCTTGTGATACGCGCGAATGAAGAATGCGCGCTTCTTCAAAATCGGTTGGCAATCTCACTTTGGTGTACACACAGCGCGATCGCAGCGGCGCGTGAACAACATGCTGGTTGTTCGACGTCAAGATGACGACAGGTTTGTCGTCAGACTTGCTTACACCGATTTGCCCATTGTTCTCGTCGAGACGAGGTATTGAAGCGTGGCCATCTGTGAACAGTTGATAAAAGAATGCCTGGCAAACTTGCGGCAGCTTTTCAAACTCATCCAATTTCACAAGCGGAGGAATGCCGGTGGTCGCAAGAAAGTCGTAAGCCTTTAGTATCTCTCCCAAGTTCAGAAATTCTGCGCGCCATTGTTGCCGTCTAGCTTCTTCGAGCGACAGCGCTCCGGTCTCGACTGCTTTGACAACAAATTTGTTCTGCGCTTGTTCATCCCACTCATAAAGAATGTCTTTGAGGCTGAGTCCTTCCATTCCCTGAAGCTCGAAATAGGGCCGGTTGCAAGCGTAGGCGAGGGCGTCAACCATCTCGGTCTTACCACCGCCACGTTCGCCCTCTGCCAGTAGAGGCATTCCTGATTTCAGTGATTGGCAGAGATCTTTCAGGGGCCTAGTCTGAAAGATGTAACCAGACTCCCGCGCTACCAGCTCTGCGAGTGCGTCGCGCCCGTGTTCGCGCACAAGGCGGCGCGGATCGATGACATTACGTTGCGGATCGGATGGGATCATTGTCTTTCGTCCTCGGGAGTAAGAGTCTTTAGAACCAACTTCTTTTGTTCGTCGGTCATTAGCGGCGTTGCGGCGCGAATGTCTTCTGGCGAGCCAAAGAGGATCAATTCCATGACTTCACGGTCGGTGAGAGACACGGCTGCATGCGCGAGTTCATCGTCGCCGGGAGAATCGACGGCTTGCATAGGCTTTGGCAGATCAGCAACCATCACATAGCCTGTTTCACCTGCTTGCACCTTCACGAATGCGTTCCTTCCGTCGCGCGTTCCGGACAACCCTCGAACGGCATCGGGAATCGGGTAGCCTGAACGATCGAGTATGACTGTTCCCCGACCGAGCGCGCCCGACATCAACCCGGCCACTTGTAGGCCGCTTGATGCGACCTTGCGTAAGGTCTGCTTTAGCCGGCTGCGATCGACGCCCATGCTCTTGCCAGGAATCCCAGTGGCGCCGTCGTTCCCTAAGACCTCGCCCGTTATTTTAACGAGCTTGTTCTCTCGTGGATCGATGTACCCGATGATGTTTACGAAAGCGCGGTCATATTCACTTCCTGTTGTTCGCCCGATGAAAACCGTTCCTTTTGGCAGAGACCAACCTGGACCTGAAGAATCTCTGCTCAACTCTAATCGTGCATAAGAGTTATTTCGCAAAGTGAAAATCACTCCCTGCGTGCGGACCGGAAGCATGGTGCCAAAGGGTGGCAATACGGCTGGAGGCGTCTTCGAGAGGTTGATAGCAACTGGACTATTTTTCAGACGTGACTCAATTTGCGTAGCTCTAGTCGTCTGAGAGGTGGTCGCCGACTTTGAAGGCGCGTCATCCACAAAGATGCTAATGGTTGAATTCGCGTGGTTCTGCATCGGTGCTACCGTTAATACGTCCCCTGCCTTTGTTTGCGGTGACCTTCCAGCACCGGTTCGTTGTTGATTACTATCGCGATTCACTTCGTTACTCTGATCAAAGACTGGGGAAGTGTTCCCGGTGAACGCGTAGTTCGTTCGGAGATATGTACCGGGCGAAGGCGATGGTGTCGCAAAAGAACCTGGCGACGGAGCGGGATTGGCGTTGCCTAACTTAGCGCTGTCAGTTCCTGCCGCTTCACGCGCGATGTTGATCGCTTCGGAGGTCAGCCCGTTTTCTGAATTGGTGGGATCAGTCTTTGGCTTCGGGTTTGAAGGTTCGCGTCGAGAATCCGCATCGACTCTCACATTAACGCGGTTGACTCTCAACAATAGATAGAGACCCACAGGAAGAGCGACCATCAAGATTAAGACCACAGTCCAGGAGATCAGTCTGCGTTTCCAACTCTTCTTGTGACCGGAACCTTCCGGCTTAACCGACTTGAGGCTGGGATTACTTGGATCATAGACGGTTGTAGCTTTCTCGTTTCTGTTGGCATCTTCGTCGATAGCATCAAGGACAGCGACGTGATCGTGATTTCCGTTCTGATTCATCGTTGAACTCCTTATCGCCCCGTACTCAGAAGCTTGATTGAGGCAGGTTCATCAGCCGCATTCGTCTGAGCAACGGTAACTTTCAATTGTTGGTTTACGCCCAGCACGGGAGACGCATAAGCGATGGCGTAATAGACAGTCGCCTTGGGCGGAATTGCGCCCGACGAATCACTTGATTCGGTGTGAAGCTTTTTGATTGATTCAATGTTAAGGGGCTTTCCCTGCCCGTCGAGCATTTCAATAAGAAGATCGGGAGTGCCGATGGTGAGCTTAAGCGCGTCGTTGGAATTATTTTTGACGCCGACCACCATTACTTGGAAGTCGTTCTTAGGATCACTCGGTTGAATTACAGATAACGAAAGCCCATGAACTGCTTTGGTCCAGTTCTTAAATCGGCTTGGTTTCTTCATTGCTTGAGACAAGCCATCGCGAGCTAATGACTGCGGTCGGTCAATTGTTATGTTTGTCTTTGCCGAATTGTCATCTTCAGGCTTAGGGATCGTGCCGATTGGCGGTTTTTTATCGTTATCTTCGGCTTTAGCTTTCGTGCCGTTTTCAGGTTTATCTGAAACGGATGAGAACTCAGGCGGTTTCTTATCGGAGAGTTTTGAATCTTCGGTTGTGTCAACCAAAATCGAAATCGGCGCGGCGGACTGCCCAGTCTCATTCCTCCTTTCTGGCGTGTTATTTGTGTCGAGGTTAACTGGCAGCCCTGCCGCGCGACGTCGCGCTACGACTTCATCGCGGTTGTAACTCAAGACACAACGATGGACGTTCTGCGCGAGGTCTTCAACTGGATAAAACAAGAAGGTGACAACCAGACCGCTCCGCATCTGCACCGTCACGGTCGCCGCCGGGGAATGTGCCTTACGATTAAGCGGTGGTGAAATAAAGAGCGAGCCGGGTCTTACAACAATCGCGCGCTTATTCCTTTCCAGCGCTTTCTCATCCACCGTCGCCATTTCGGGATCGCCGGGAATGATGTAACGCGGTCCGTCACTGGCCGGCAGTTCAATCAGTACGCTGCCGTGCTGAGCCATCGCTAGCCTGACGACCGTCTCATCTTTGGTTACATCGACCTTAGCCTCACCAACAAAGAAGTCGGATGATGCCGCTGTCGGGGCGGCTGATGTAGGGGTCGGTTTGGCGTTAGCTGCACGTCTCGGTAATTGACGATTGCAACATGGACGCTGCACGACCTGTTTAATGGGCGTTGGCGCTGGTTGTTGAGCTGAGACAGCGATCGAAGCGCACAAAACTCCGAGTAGGGGAAGAATGATCTTCACGTGTCCTTCCTTTCTTATCCTTGAGTTGAAGCGACTACCGGCGTCTCAGTCTCACTTGAGCTGAGTTCCTTGTAGTCGATTGAGTTAATGCGAAAGCCCGACCGAAGATTGCGATCTAAACGGAATGTGCCGTTTTCAGGCGCATCTGGCAGCAATTCAATGGTGAGCAAGATATGTTTGGTCGAGTGCTTACTCTCATTCTTCACGACCATATCAATCTCTTGAGTGCCGTAAACCTTGACGGTCAATGGCTTGGCCTGCGCATGCTCCAAATATTCAGGTTTCCAAGCCGCGTTCCACTGTTGCTCACGCTGGGTTTGCAGGATCTTTTGTTCGGTAAGGTACTGCGCGAATTTCTTGGCTTGACCTGGCACCATCAATCTAAGTGCGGCCTCGATGTCTTTCGACCGCGACCTTTGATCCACTCGGTATAGATAATCAACGAACGCTTTGACGACGTAATCCATGTCGGCGAGCTGTAGTCTGTCCTTTTCCAGCTTAACGGCTTCAGTCGCACCCAGCTCGCGATCGTTAATCATGACCGTGCGACCGGACGACATATCCACAACGATCCGATCCGGTCTTTGGATTGATTTGTAAACCACGCCGACGATTGCGATAGCGGTGATCACTAAAGCGATCATGATCAGCCTTGATTGGCGATGGATCGTTCTTACGTCTGCGGGATCGCGATAGCATATGATCGGCAGCGATGATTGATCGTCATGTTCACCGCCGCGATCTCGATCGGTTGCTTCAGCGACTGGAATCTGTAAATCCAAAACATCTGCGCTCATAACTTTTTCTCCGAATCAAGAAAAGACTTCTTTCAGTTCGAGGTCGCCTTAACAAGTCTCGTGC
>JALYXE010000062.1 GCA_030947265.1 Acidobacteriota bacterium | reverse complement strand
GAAAATGAACTAATAATTTCAGCGCGTTGCGCTGGCTGAGTGGGTAATTAGGATCCGCATGACCTTGCAGCGTGCGAATGCAAACGTTGAGCATATGAACGATGTCGTTTTCTGGAGTAAAGCCGGTGCAGGTTTGGTAATTCTTGCAATCGAGGGGAAGGTCATCGTAATGCCATTCACGATTCTTCTCGTTGTGCGCAATGTCGTGCAAAAACGCATTCGTGTCCGGATCCGGATCATTCGTGCCCATGCGTTCCTTCACCGTGTCGGCCCAGGTAGCGATGTTGGCAAGCGTTTCGCCCGGCTTCAAAATCTGGGCAATCTTTTGAGCGGTTCGATTTTTGATACGCAGTGAAGCGATTTTGCCGACGGTTTGGTGGCCGTCGTCTCCCCAGGCAAATGCCGAACTGGCAGGAGCAAGAAGCAGGAGCGCGGTAAGAAAAAAATAGTATCGTTTCATAGTTTCAGGCTCGTTGAGAAATATTGGCCGCCTAACCCAGCGGCAATTCGCTGAAATCGCTTGACGGTAGGATAACGCCGGTACCTTATGTTAACGCAAGGTTTGGAGCAAAAAAAAAGGGACGAGTTCGGCACCGATGAGTGCCAGAAACTCGTCCCTACCAAAATATCCTGTTAAGGTTAGCCAAAACGCGATCAAAATAAGGAAAGAGTTGATTGCTTAACTTTGCGATTCAAACAGCTCGCGACGCCGGCCATATTCTTGTCGAGCGTCTGGGACGGTCTCTGCAAGTGTCAAACAAGGGGGACATCGATCTCGTTACTGAATCCGATCTCGCTTCGGAGAAGCTAATCATCGATAGAATTAAATCTCATTACCCGCGCCACGCAATCCTCGCTGAAGAATCCGGCGCAACTGATGGTATTGAGATGGTGGCGGGAAAAACGGATTGGAAGTGGATCATCGATCCGCTTGACGGGACGACGAACTATGCTCATGGTTATCCCTGCTTTTGCGTCTCAATTGCGCTTGAACGTGCGGGTGCAATCGAAATTGGTGTCGTTTACGATCCGATGCGTGACGAAGTATTTGCCGCCGAACGAGGGCAGGGAGCTACCCTGAACGAACGCCCCATGCGCGTCTCCACGGTTGATCATCTTAATAACGCCATGTTGTGCACCGGTTTTCCTTACAACGTACGCGAGCGGCCAAACTTTACGCGCGACTTCGCTAAATTCACAATGGAGGCCCAAGCCGTCAGACGTGACGGCTCGGCCTCGCTCGATCTCGCCTTTATCGCATGTGGACGTTTCGATGGCTTTTGGGAAGATGGACTAAAAGCGTGGGATGTGGCCGCCGGCCTACTCCTCATCCAGGAGTCCGGCGGGCGCGTGACTGATTTCATCGGCGCGCCGTTAGATATTTACACGCCAAAGGTGCTCGCCAGTAACGGCCTTGTTCACAATGCGATGATGCGCGTTCTTGGATCGAGTTAGCCGTTTACAGGCTTGCACCTTGGGTATGCCGCCTGCTCCTGTTAAAGAGCTGACTGGATAATATTGGCAAGTCGTTCCGTCTCTCGACGAGCGCAAGCGCGAGTTTCTTCCCCCGGTTGCTGGTCGATGTAGAAGATGGGATGATAAGTAACCTGAACTTTACCTAATCGGGGCAATCGTCTGCCGGCGGGCCAAACCCGATTAGCTCCGCGAATTGTTACCGGGAGAATAGGGACCCCAGCTTCTAAGGCCATTCTTACTGCACCACCCTTCATGCGTATCATCGAACCGTCAGGCAGCCCTCGTCCGCCCTCGGGAAAAATTACCACCACCCCACTATCCCGGAGCCAGGTTAATGAACGGCGTATTGCCGCCGGGTCACTTCCTTCAATTTGAAGCGGCCAGGCGCCTAGCAGCCTGATCGCTTTTCCAACCACTGGCCACGAAAACGCTTCACTCCAAGCCAGGAAGCGAATGGGTCTCTTAATCGGTAACGATAACCAAAAAGGATCGCCGTAACTCTGATGATTCGCAGCAACGATCAGACCGGTGTCTGCGGGAATGTTCTCGACACCTTTATGTTCGAGGCGCCAGAAGACGCGACTGAAAGATCCGATTACCGGCCGCACCAGATTCATAATCCATTGTGGCAATGGCCTGTCGAGAGGCCGCGATCTTCCAGCCGGTTTCAGTCGCGAGGATGTTTCGCTGTTGCTCACGTGGTTGGAGGGGCCTGAGGTTTCCCCGTTAAAGTGCCTTAAAGCGGCCACTCACGATCAATAAATTCAACATGAATCCTGGGCACGCCAGCTGGTCCCATGCTGCACCCGCGCACAGCTGCGTGTACCGTAATCTTATACTGCTCACTCGTCAGCCTGATAAACCGACCTACGGGTAAAGAGAGCGTTGTATAAATTGCCGCGCCTTTTTGGCTGATATTTTCCGATACCGTATGCTCGCTCAGCTCAAGTTCGCCCTTGTCATTGAATGTTTCAATCAACATATCCACGGGAATATTGTGTCGCGTGTAGTTTCTGTTATCTGATGACGCCAACGCAACCGGTGGCCGATCCTCAGCCACGCTCAAACTCTCGGGCGTCACTCCTCCAATCTCATACCGTTTAGATGGGTCTTCTTCGTAACTTCGAGGCGCGCGTTTTCCAATAAACGCCACGCCGATTTCAAATAGCATCACCTTGCCCCCAGGTGCCGATGTCGGCCTGACATGCCGCACCAGCGCCCAAACTCTATATTGGTCCTCGACGTGGTCAAAGACTCGCAACTGCCGCGGCATGGGAATGGTCATGTGCAGCAGACGGCCTTTTTCGACCGGTCGTTTCAAAGTAAACCCGGCGCCAAACGGCGTGACGTCGATAAGGCGCGTGATCTCAGTCCATTCAAAATCCGGCGTCTCTCGACAGCGTACGCGAACAGGTAACTTTAGTTCTAATCGCTCGCGATTGCGCTTCCAGTTTCGCTCTTCAGGCATGTGAAGATCGGAGGTCGAACACCGTCAGATTTCAATCAGAATCTCCGTTAGTTTTCCTGGTAAACTAAAGGCCATTTTCAATGAATGCTTTTTGTTGGAAGCCATTGATTTTATTAGGGTTTCCCAGTGATTTGCGGTTGCCAAAAAACGACGAGTCAGCTAAAATAATTCTTACTTTTATTCGGTCATCGGGGCTGCCTCTCGCGCGACCGTTTCGGAGCTAATCCTGCGCGAAAAAAGGTCAATTCAGGAAAGCCTAATAGCCGGCAAGCAATGATGAAATTCTACTCAGGACCGGCTCGAATAGTTTAACAGTAAAGCCACGGCGGGCGGATTGTACTGGAAAGGTCAACGGGATGGAAACAACTTCTGAACGCAATCATATAAACATTGAAGATGAAATGCGGCGGTCGTATCTCGACTATGCGATGTCGGTCATTATCGGCCGCGCTTTGCCGGATGTGCGTGACGGACTCAAGCCTGTTCACCGCCGCGTACTTTGGGCGATGCATGAGTTGGGGAACACTTACAACAAGGCCTATAAAAAGAGCGCGCGGATTGTGGGTGACGTAATTGGTAAATACCATCCCCACGGCGACACCGCGGTCTACGACACAATCGTTCGGCTGGCGCAGGACTTCTCGATGCGCTACCCCTTAATCGATGGCCAGGGAAACTTTGGATCGGTTGACGGCGACGCGGCTGCGGCAATGCGTTATACGGAAATTCGCATGGCGCGCGTGACTAATGTGGTGCTGGCGGATCTCGAAAAAGAGACAGTTGATTTCCAACCAAACTACGACGAGTCCCTGCGCGAGCCGAAGGTATTGCCAACCCGCATTCCCAATCTACTGATAAACGGTTCGGACGGAATCGCAGTGGGTATGGCCACGAAAATTCCGCCCCATAATCTCACCGAAATTGTCGATGCCACCCTGGCGTTGTTGCGCAAGCCTGAGACTTCGCTTGAAGCGCTCCTCAAAATCGTTACCGGTCCAGACTTTCCAACCGGCGGTTTCATCTATGGCGGGGAAGAGCTCAGGAGGTCGTACCTGACGGGGCGCGGCATAATACAGATGCGAGCTCGCGCGGGAATCGATCGCATCGGACGAGGCACTCAAGAGCGCGATGGTATTGTGATAACCGAAATACCCTACCAGGTAAACAAGGCTCGCCTGCTCGAACGCATTGCTGAATTAATTAACGAGAAAAAACTTGACGGCGTTTCCGACCTGCGTGATGAGTCGGACCGCACCGGCATGCGCATTGTTGTTGAACTAAAACGAGATGCTGTGCCGCAAGTTGTTCTCAACAAACTCTTCAAACTAACGCCCATGCAGTCGTCGTTCGGCGTGATCAATCTGGCGATTGTAAATGGACAGCCACGCGTTCTGAATCTCAAGCAAATGCTCGAGTGCTTCGTGGATTTTCGTCGCGAAGTAGTGCGCCGGCGCACGGAATACGATTTGCGCAAGGCTAGAGCACGCGCACATATTCTGGAAGGGCTGACGAAGGCGATTGATACGCTTGATTACATCGTCACGCTTATACGCAACTCGCGCTCAGTAGATGAAGCCCGGCAATGGTTGACCGGCCAGATGACGACGATGAGCGAAGTGAAGACCTGGAAGGGAGCGCCTTCAGACACTGCTCTCAAGACCTACTTAGGAAAGCTACAGAAGACGATGGAGCGATTGGCATTTTCCGAGTTGCAGGCGCAGGCGATCCTTGATCTTCAGTTGCGCCGCCTGTCGGCTTTGGAACGGCAAAAGATTACGGACGAGTATGAAGGGATCATCAAGCTGATCGCGGAATTGGAAGAGATTCTCGCCAATGAAAACTCGTTGCGACGGGTGATTGGTGATGAGCTTGAGGAAGTCAAAAAAGAGTTTGGCGATGCGCGACGGACAGAGATCGTTGATGAGGGCGTTGAATTCTCAATCGAGGATTTGATCGCCGACGAGGACGTCGCAATCACGGTAACCAACAGCGGCTATATAAAACGCACGCCGGTTACGACCTACCAGCGTCAGGGCCGAGGCGGAAAGGGACGCTTTGGTGCCGCCGCGAAGGGCGGTGATTTCGTCGAGCATCTTTTCATCGCCTCCACTCATGCTTACATCATGATCTTTACAGACGACGGCATGGTTTACAAGCTGAAAGTCCACGAGGTTCCGGATGCTGGGGCCTCGGCGCGCGGCAAAGCAGTAGTAAACCTGATCAATATTCCTTCGGACAGGAAACTCGCGGGCGTTGTGCCGGTGCGTGATTTTGCCGAAGGGCGCTATGTGGTGATGGTCACGAGCAAGGGCGTGATTAAAAAGACTTCACTAGCCGATTTTCAAAACATTCGCACAAACGGCATCATCGCCATCAATGTTGATGACGGTGACCAATTGCTCGACGTGGTGCTAACCGACGGAACCAAGCGAATCTTTATTGCTACGCACAATGGTCTGGCAATTCGTTTCGACGAAAAGAATGTGCGTCCAATGGGCCGGGCCACGCGCGGAGTTCGCGGTATTGATTTACGGCCGGATGATTACGTAGTTTCCGTTTGCCCTGTTTCAGCCGATGATACGGAGAAAATGCTCTCTGTTTCCGAGCAGGGATATGGCAAACAAACGCCCATCACGACCTACCGGTTGCAGGCCCGCGGCGGCAAAGGCGTTATCAATATGAAAACCACTGAGAAGACCGGAAAGGTGGTTGCTGTATTCCCCGTGGATGAAGAGTCTGAGATCATGATCATCACCCAGCAGGCGAAGCTAATCCGGCTCGAAGCGGGACATATACGCAAGACGGGACGCAGCGCCCAAGGGGTGCGGCTGATTAAGACTGAAGAAGGTGATAGGGTCACAAGCGCTTCGTTGGTTGAGGCGTCGGAGGAAGAAACTGAAGAGACGCCGGCAAGTTAGCTTTAACGTCGGATACAATTCAGTTTGTCGTTGGGAAGCAGCGGGGGCAAGCCCACCTTCCCAACCATGAGACTCTATGACTATCGGAAGATTTGGCGTTGAAAGCCTTTCACTGAAATTCATCATCACAGTCTTGGATCATCTCATGGTCGGGAAGGTGGGTTTGCCCCCGCCGATTCATTAACACTGAGTCTCTGCTCCAAAGTGGGCTTTACGTGTTAGAGGTTGCCGGAGCCTGTCGGGCTTGAACCTTCGCCTTCGACCCAGACCTCACCGTCCTCAAAGATCTCTTTTTTCCAAATAGGCACGGTGCGCTTGAGCTCGCGGATGGCCCACTCGCAGGCTTCGAACGCGGCGCGGCGATGTGCTGCTCCGACGGCTATCACTACGCTCGTCTCCCCTATTTCAAGCCGGCCTGTCCGGTGAACTATGCCGATGTGTGCAATCTCGAAACGTTCATGAGCTTCACATGCCAGTCGTTCCAATTCACGCATTGCCATTGGCGCATAGGCTTCATACACCAGGTAGAGAGTTCTCCGCCCGCTGGTCCACTCACGAGCATAACCGTCCAATGTGACTGTGGCACCGCATTCAGGTAAGACAACTCTGCGGGCAACCGCTCCAACGTCCACCGCATTTGTAGTTAGTTCGAAAAAATCGGGCGAGGATCTTAAGTGGTTAACGTTTGCAAGATTTCTGTGAACCTCCTCGCGGGCCTGGCTTTCGGTTGGTGCTGAATCCCCGGGACGACGTTCTTTCGCTTCTTCGGCGCTGGTTGCCTCTTGAGAACCGCCGCTGACCGGCGGAAACACAGCCAGTTCGTCTCCATCATGTAC
>JALYXE010000621.1 GCA_030947265.1 Acidobacteriota bacterium | reverse complement strand
CTTCAATCGTGGGACGGTCCTGGATCCAACTCGACGAAGTGAAAACCGCAAGGCTAACGGTAGTACAGAAAAAAAGCTGGGCCAGCGTGGCATGCGCTGCCGAAACGGCAAGCAGCAAATTTAGCTTAACCGTCAACCCGCCTAACAGTCCCTGGGCAACTACCGCTGCGAGAGCCACTAATCCCAGCCGTCTTACCCAGCTTCGCTGCTCTCCTCGATAAAGGTTACCGTGCGGGAACAAACCGCGGCCGGCCAGCCATTTCCTTAATTCACCCCAGTACAAATAGCAGACTAACCCGATTGTTAGAAAACCGACGCTGGTGGCCACCAAACGGTGGCCGTGTTCCCAAAAAAGGTTCCCAACCATCTTTGGGAAAACCTGCCCATTCGAAAGTGGCCAATCGGACGTCGCCAGGCCCGCGTCGTGGCTTGTCACCAACGCGCCGGCGATGATTAGGAAAAACGTCGCGCAGGCGACCAGCAATGCAAACCGATGGACACCCTTGTTCATATTCGGATTTGCGGATGCCGACTTTCGACTGAAGCGCATTCGACTTAAGCTGACTGTTCTTCAATCGTCAATCGGCAATCGGCAATCTACAATTCCCCTCAGTGTCTGCCCAGCATCGGAAACTCGATTGCCGGCATCATCTGAAGCCCAGGATTGCCGGCGGCAGTTGCAGCTTCGCCAAATGAAAAGTCGGCTTTGGCGCTTCCGTTTGCCGCGACCGTGACCTGCATCGTCTTTTCTGTTCCAGTAGCCCCGCCTTCATGCCACGCTGCAACAGTATAGGTTCCCGCCGGCACGCCCTTGATCGTAAAGCTGCCGTCTTCTCCACTGACGGCGAAAAATGGATGCTTTAAAACGCCGATGTAAGCCTTCATCCACGGGTGTTGATTACACTTTACCGGCACCAGGACTTCAGACCGGGCCAGCTTGTGATTCAAAGGCGGCGCGCCGTTTGGCTGCGATTGGTTCCAATCAGGATTGCTCTTGGGCTGAAAGTGGATGTTGTGCGTAGTCGGATCACTGTTTGTAATGTTGATGTCCTGGTTCACCATGACGCCGAGAACGTGCGGACGATAATGGCAACCGTTCTGGTCGAGCGTGACGGCGCCTGAGGGAGCGGCCCAGGTGTAATCGCCAATCTTGGTGCCGTCGGTCGCGGCTCCGTCTTTGACATAGATAAAGGCATTGGCCAGCTTGCCGTTGTTTACTACTGTGTCTTCGGTCGCAAGGTTCGGACTCTTGGATCCGCAAGCCGGGTCAGCCGACGTATCGATCTTTTTGGGAGCCGGAGCCGTACCGTTGTAAGCAATGCTGCCGGTAATTGATCCGACGTCGCCGCTATATGTCTTGCCGGCTTTCGTTGGCCCACTAGTACTCTCATTTGCAGGCCCTTCCGATTTACCACACGCTGACGCGAGTACCAGAAGCGACAGCGCAATTGTTAGACTTAACCAGACTTTCGTCTGCTTCATAAACATAATCAGTTCCTCCAGATCAGAATAACTTTTGAATAACTTTAGCACGGGAGGCCACAAGAAGTAGACCGTCACAACGCACCCGTACTACTACATGCCTGGCGGCCGCGCGCTGCTTCTCGCGCTTTGGCTCCACGCCACAGTCGGCCGTTTTCCGCGCCGCGTTCTAATTAAAGCACTCTCGCCGTTCTTACTCTTCGCATTGTGATGCGCCTTCTGCGCCGGCGGCGTTGAAGCGGCCGGAGCCACAGGTGCAGTGGCCAGCAAACGTCTCTGCTCGTCGGGCGTCAGCAACAACATGTAACGCACCAACAACCTTGCATGATCGTCATGGTATTCGTTCGCGCTTGCCGGCGGATTCGGCAGGTTGATTACCCAACGCTCTCCTTCCTTTCTAAACAGTCCCGTAGGCATCGCTGTGCCGGGACTGATTTGCGACGGGTCTAGTAACCAGCGGAAGGTCCATTCAGGCTTTAAGCGCTCGCCTGACAGCAGGAAGTTTGGCGCAATCGCTTTTGCATCGTGACCCGGATCGCCGGTGATGTGGCACTTCAGACAGGGAGTGCCCGACGTAAACATTTGTCGCGCTACCAACTTTTCCTGTTCACTCAATGGCTGGAGCGGTTCCTTAATGTAAGGCTCTTGCTGGCCCGACAGTGCCATAAAGAAGCGCACTAGCGTTTGCAACTCGTTTGGCGAAAAAGTAAACGTCGGCATGCGAAACTTCAGATAGGGCCGAACGCCATTCCTATCGAGACCGGGCTGCGCCTTCAACCTACCTCCGGTAGCCAGGGTCTTTGTGGCAGCGGGCGGGGGAGCTGCCGGCATAGTGCCCGCAGTTGTCACTGGTGGCCCGGCTGCCGGTTTGGTGGAGCCTGTTGCGCCCTGCTCTGCATTAGATATTGCCGCTGTTTGCGAGGGAGTTTTATCACCGCTGAGTGAGGGATCGTGTAAAAACCTCAAAAGCCAGTTCGGATCAACGCGGGCCCCTTCGCTCGTCAAACGAGGTGGCAACAGATCTTTCCCTTCCGGCGTTTGATAAAACGGTAAATCCATTAC
>JALYXE010000614.1 GCA_030947265.1 Acidobacteriota bacterium | reverse complement strand
GCCTACGATTGAAGAACAGGGAAGCTTGCAGCTTCGTTATCTTTGCGTTGGGGCAGCGGTAACGATCTTTTTACAGTTAATAGTTGGGGCGACGCTCAGGCATTCAGCAACCTGGGACAAACCGCTGCCTGCAGATTTATTGTTCACTCACATTGGCGGCGCAATCGCGGTGACCCTGCTGCTGGGAAGCGCTGCCTTGATGATCCTTCGCCGTCACAGCAGCGACGCGTTTTTGGCAAGGCCCGCCAAAGTTGCCCTCGCGTTGGTGACGCTGCAGTTGTTTTTGGGTATCGCGGCTTACTTAACAAGAATGGCTTCACCAAATGATCCGCAACCATTGAATCCAATGGTGGGAGTCACGGTGGCTCACGTAGCATGTGGCGCATTGGTATTTGCTACGACCATAGTTTTGACGCTAAGGGCATTCAAGGTCTTGCAGGCGCGTGAGTCGGCATTAAATCTTTCAGCGTCGCCACAGAGTTTGTAAAGGGGTTCAAGTTCAAGTTTTAAGTTGCTTCTGATCGTCCTTAGTAAGCTAAAGCTTGAACTCTGAACTGCATGAGAGGGGCCGGAAGTTCAGAGTCCAATCTTTAGATTGTTTGGTTTCGTGACAGCAAGCTAAAGCTTGAACTCTGAACCCGGTGCGTGGGACGAAAGTCGATATGGAAGAGTTTGCAATAGAACTTAATAGTGCCGGGGTTGTTCAACTCGTGCGCATCAGTGCGCGCGAGCGATTGGCTGCCTACGTCGAACTTACGAAACCCCGCATTACCTTCCTTATCGTCCTTACCTCGGCCGCCGGTTTTGCGCTGGGTTCGCCCGGTCGTGTCGATTACGCCGCCCTTGGTAGGGCGATGTTGGGCATTGCGCTTCTATCGTCAGGGATTGCGACTCTCAATCAATATATGGAGCGAGACCTTGATGCCCTCATGCGACGGACGGCGAATCGGCCTCTGCCGTCTGGAAAACTCTTGCCGTGGGAGGCATTGGTGTTTGGTGTGGGATTGACCGTGCTGGCCGAGGCCTACCTGGCTGTGCTCGTTAATCCGTTAACTGCATTGCTCGGATTAACGGTAATCGCGGGCTACCTGTTTGGCTACACCCCACTGAAAACAAAAACTTCGCTTTCCACCCTGGTGGGAGCCTTCCCCGGTGCGGTGCCTCCACTCATTGGATGGGCCGCGGCACGCGGAGAGATTGGCATTGAGGCCTGGGTACTGTTTGCGATTCTGTTTCTCTGGCAATTCCCGCACTTCCTGGCGATTGCCTGGATGTATCGCGAAGATTACACGCGCGCAGGAATTCTGATGCTGCCGGTAGTTGAGCCTGATGGTCGAGTTACGGCGCAACAAATAGTTGTCTACACCATATTGCTTCTGCCGGTAAGCTTGCTTCCGACTGCCCTGAGTATATCGGGTAAGTTTTATCTTTACGGCGCGATCGTTTTGGGCCTGCTCTTTCTTTACAGCAGCTTGCGGGCGGCGTTCTCCAAATCGAGACAAGAGGCACGGCGTTTGTTGCTGGCCTCAGTCATTTATCTGCCACTTCTGTTTATTCTGATGGTCCTGGACCGATAACTAGTAAATCATAAATGGTGAATAGTGAATGGAAAAGCGTGGAATTCACGAACTCAAGTTTTGATTAATGCTTTAACCATTTACCATTTACTATTTACTATTTACGAGAAGGAGAAGTAGCCGATGGGACGAGCTCTGGCGGTTATTATCTGGATCCTGACACTGGGTTCAGTAAGTCTCTTTTTCATTAAGAAGTGGTGGTTTCCTACTGCCATCTCCTCTCACGCCGCCGCCCTTGATCAACAGTTTTTGCTGACAATCATCGTGGTTGGTGTGGCCTTCACCGCTGCGCAGGTAGGTCTGGGGTTCATGGTCTGGAAATATCGAGATCGCGGCCAGGAAGATCGCGCGCTTTACACTCACGGGAGCAATCGGTTGGAAGTTGTTTGGACGATTGTGACCGCCGTGATCTTTATCTCACTCGCGCTCATGGGACAGAGTGTCTGGGCATCACTTCACTTTAACCAGGCTCCAGCTGGATCATTCCAGGTTGAAGTTGTGGCGCAGCAGTTTCAATGGAACTTTCACTACTCTGGAAAAGATGGGGTCTTTGGGCGCACCGATCCTAACCTCATAGACGATTCAGCAACTAACTATATTGGCCTCGATCAAACTGATCCAAATGCAAAAGACGATGTCACCCACAGCGTCATCGCAATTCCAGCGGGCCGCCCGGTGGAGTTGATTCTTCGCTCAAGGGACGTCATCCACAATTTTTGGGTGCCGCAGTTAAGGTTTAAGCAGGACCTCGTTCCGGGAATGATGATTCGGGTACACTTTACGGCAAATCAAACCGGAAAGTATGAGCTGGCCTGCGCGGAGCTTTGCGGGCAGTTTCATTACAGGATGAGAAGCTTCATGTTAGTGCTGCCTCCTGAGGAGCATAAGGCTTTAATGGCATTACCGCAGGATCAGTTTCAGACTCGAATGACGGAGCTGTTGGCGAAATATCAATTGCCCGATTACAGTCACTAGGAATCGAAACGTATTCTCGATTTTTGACTCGGCCTAACACGAGGAGATCAGAGATGTCAGGTGAAACGCACGAAGCAGTACACCGGCACGAGCCGCCAAAAAGCTTCATTCGTAAATACATCTTCAGCCTGGATCACAAAGTCATCGGCATCCAGTACATCATACTGGCCCTGGCAGCAGTAATTGTCGGCATGACTATGTCCGTGCTGATGCGTATGAATCTGTCATGGCCAGGAACTCATTGGCCGATCCTGGGAACACTGTTTCCGGTGGGCGCCCCCGGCGGCGTCATGAACCCCGAGTTTTACCTGTCGTTGGTGACGATGCACGGAACGATTATGGTTTTTTTCGTTCTCACAACAGCGCCGCAGGGTGGTTTTGGCAACTATTTTCTTCCCATTCAAATCGGCGCGGAAGATATGGCGTTTCCCTTTTTGAACATGATGTCGTTTTGGGTGACGCTGGTGGGTTTCCTTGTCATCCTCGCCGCGATCTTCGTGGAGGGTAATTCTGCAATTGCCGGCTCAATCGGAGCAGCCCTGGGC
>JALYXE010000610.1 GCA_030947265.1 Acidobacteriota bacterium | reverse complement strand
CTGTGGATCACTGATAAGAAGGAAGATGCGGTGGCCCAGTACCAGCAGGCCATCGCCGGCGCGCCGGAAGATCATCAACTGTACGTGGAGATTGGTAACCTGCTCGCCGAGATGGGAGCACAGGAGCGACGCATTAAAGTGTTGGAGGGTGCCCCTGCTTCCGCGCGCACACACACTCCTTTTATCCAGGCACTGGCGAGCGGTTACGTGGACACAAAGCGATTCGCTGACGCGGCCGCGCTGCTCGCGAATAACACTTTCACCTCCGGAGAAGGCGAGGACGCGGCTCTGGGCCTCTATCGCAAAGCTCATCTTGGACTCGCGCGCGAGTTTCAACAGGCAGGTGAGCATCTGCAGGCGGCAGCTGAGTTTGCAGAGGCGACTGAATATCCACGCAACTTCGGCGTTGGGCGTCCGGCAATGCAGTCACAGGCGCGAGAGTATGTTTCTGTGGCCCGCGAGTTAGATCTCGCCGGCAAGCGCGAGGAAGCCCAACGTTGGTGGCAGCGCGCCGCGACTGAGGAACTAAACCCGCCGACGCAGCCCGAAGAGCCCTGGTCGGAACACTACTTCTATAAAGCAGTGGCGCTCGAACACGTGGGGCGGCAAGTGGAGGCGCGCGCCCTTTATGAACGCCTGGCACGATTGAACAATGAACAACTAATGCTGGACAGCGAACCGTGGCCGCCGTCGGGCGCGATTCGTTTCGTGCTTGCGGGCGCAGGACTAAAAGCGCTGGGGCGAACGACCGAGGCGCGGGTGGCGTTGGAGCGAGCGTTGAAAATGGATCCTCAAAACGAACTGGCACTTTCACAACTATCTGAATTGAAAGATGGAATGCGGACGAGCAAGTTGATCAATAGGCAAGGCAGACGCTAGTAACGGCGCTCGAAGCGATTCAACTCTTGCGCGATACGATCGCCACGGCTTAACTTCTGCGCGCGAACGAAAAGAATTGCTGAAACGAAACTGAGATGCGCATTTGCTTTCAGACAATCTTCACCATCTCCGCGGTGGCGTTGCTGGCCATCACCGCTACTGCGCAAACGCAGCCTTCGCCCGTCTTTTACAAAACTCAGAACTCCGACGAGTGGGTGCGAAAAACGTTGCTCATTCAGCGGAAGTATACCCGCGTGTTGCTTGTAGACGGTTCCGGCCAGCCGATTAAAAACGTCAGTGTGGCTGCGTTGGAACTTAACCAGCGAAACATAGACAGACAGAAAGGTGCGCGCGTGTATCCCGTCAGTGCTGTTTACAAAACGCTGCAGCAGGCCGCAGACGCGGCGCGGGGAGGAGATCTGGTTGCCGTAATGCCGGGCACGTACGCGGGTTTTGTGGTTGGCGATAAGCAGGATGCTGGTGACAACCGCTACATTCACTTCAAGGCAATGGGTCGACCCGGCGAATGCACCATCAACCGCGGCTCAGAGCGTGACCCGGATTGGATGGTACTTCTGCAGGCCGCGCATCATATCATCGTCGAAGGCTTCAATATCGCGGGACGCACTGGGCCGGGGTTGGAACGTGTTGGACCGAGGGCGGGAATAATGCTCGACGGCGATTTCGGGCGCAGCGGAAAGCAGACTCACCACATCGTGATCGTCGGCAACTTTTCACACAATCACCTCAAGTGGGGTCTTCATTCGACAGATACCCACACAGTGCTACTCCAGGATAACCTCTTCGCGCTGTCGGCACAGGAACATTCGGCTTATGCCTCTGACGGTTCTGACAACTACGTCATCCGTCGTAACGTGTTTTTCGGCAGCAACGGGGGCGGCCTCCAATGCAACATCGACTCCGTCAGCTCTTTTCACGAACTGCTCAAGCATCCGGCACTTCATGACTACCGAAAGGAAGAACCCACGCGTGCCTGGGCGCTAGGTCTAATCAAACTAGCGACGGAGAAGTTTGGCGCCAATAACTTTCCGGATGGGCGCGGGCTGAACTTCATCATCGAGGAGAATGTTGTCAACTTGAATGGCAAAGCTGGTGGGGGTTCGTTCAACCTCGCAGGACTGCAAGAGTCTCTTATTCAAAACAATCTGATCTACGGAAATTTCAATCACGGCATTGCGCAGTGGGACGACATGAACCCTTATGACGAGGCGTACGTCACGCCCGGTCCTACAACGCCCGAACAGGTCAAGAGCGCGGACGACTTGCCACTGTGGGGCTGTCACTCAAACCTCATCCGAAATAACACCGTGCTAATGAACAATAAAGGGCGCGCCGCAATGCAATCTCGCAATGGAAGCTGGGGCACGGTGATGCGAAACAACGTCTTCATTAACGACCAGCCGTCGTCAATCGAGATTTTTAACACGAGTATCTTTCGCCTGGACGCGCGCTTCAACGTTATTAACACACTCAGCTACACAGGGATGCCAGAGGCGCTCAAGGTTCTTGCAGTCGCGCTTCCAGAAGGCGCAGACACGTCGAGCGGTATCACGCGCGAGAAAATTGCCGGCGAGTTCGTGCGGTATGGCGAGGAGCCATGGGTAATTATCGAAGGAAACTGGTGGCGGTTAAATCCTGAACGGCCCGACTTCCGGCCGCGTGCAGGCTCAAAGTTGCTCGCGCGTCGCGGAGACGCAAGAGAACTGCCGCCGCGCGATCTCGCAGGAAGTTTGCGTCACGGCCCATCAATAGGAGCGCTGGATCCCTCAGGGCCTCGGTAGGGACCGAAAGTGACGCCTGAAGAGAGTTTC
>JALYXE010000608.1 GCA_030947265.1 Acidobacteriota bacterium | reverse complement strand
ATACAGAGATTATTTCCGCTTCGCCCAAGATGGAATCGGTCAAGCGGATGATACTTAAGGTTGCGCGTTCAAATTCGACGGTGCTTATTCGGGGCGAATCTGGAACCGGCAAAGAGTTGATCGCTCGTGCTATTCATAATCAGTCTCCGCGCGCCCAAGATATGTTTCAAGCCGTAAACTGCGCGGCGATCAACGAGAACTTGTTGGAATCAGAGCTTTTCGGTCACGAAAAAGGTTCCTTCACCGGCGCCCATGCGGAAAAGAAGGGGCTTTTTGAGATCGCGGACCGCGGCAGTTTGTTCCTTGACGAGATTGCCGAGCTTGACGTAGCCATGCAAGCAAAACTGCTGCGCGCACTGCAAGAACGAAAAATCAGGCGAGTCGGTGGCACGCATGAAATCACTGTAGACGTACGCGTGATTGCGGCGACGAATCGCGATCTGAGAGCGATGGTGGCTGATGGCCGGTTCCGCGACGATCTCTACTATCGCATCAACGTTCTCTCGGTTGACGTCCCACCCCTGCGCGAGCGACGCGAAGACATTCCGGTCCTTATTGATTACTTCGTGAAGAAGCACACGCGGAACACGTCTCGCCTGGTTCGCGGCCTAACTCCGGAAACACGCAAGCTAATGGTGGATTACAGTTGGCCCGGAAATGTTCGCCAGCTCGAGTCGGCCATCGAGCGAGCGATACTTCTTTGTGAGGGCGATCTGATAACCATTGACGATCTGCCCCTCGAAGTGCGGCAGGAGTCTCGTCCCATTTCAGAAGGAGCGTTTAAGTTGCCTCCTGAGGGCATCAGTTTTGAGGATGTCGAACGCGATCTGATCATGCAGGCAATGGAGCAGACTGACTACAACATCACGAAATCCGCCAAGCTGCTCGGGCTGACTTTTCGCACTTTGCAATATCGGCTGGAAAAGTTTGGCATCAAAAAACCGGAAGCCAAAAATGAGGCAGCAGGATAGTTTAAACTCTGCAGCCCAGTGCCTATTCTCATGCGATCTTCTTTTTATTGATAAGTTGTTTATGACCAAGTCCAGAATAATCTTAACTAGTTTCGTCTGCTTGTTATTCGTGCTTGCGGGTTGCGCAAAATCAGCCATCACTCCCACGGCCCAACGCGCCGAGACTCAATCAAAGCCCCCCGAAGCCAAAAGAATTGTCTCGACCAATGTCATAAGAGCGGAAACGAATCCTACTCAGATAAGCGTCGGTAGCTTCGGTGAGGTGATCGTGCGTTTGACGATTGAACCGGGCTATCACATTAACGCAAACCCTCCAACGTACAGTTACTTGAAAGCCACCGAGTTGGAGATTGCGGAGGCTGATGGAGTTTCAGTCAACTCTGTCTACTATCCGCCGCCACTAAGTAAGAAGTTAGCCTTCGCGGAGAAGCCGGTCGCAGTCTACGAAGGAACCACGGAATTAAAAGTAACGCTCGAAGCTGACCGGTCAGCCAAGAAAGGCGGGCGATCCATTTCTGCCAAGTTGCACGTCCAGGCATGCGACGAACAAGTTTGTTATCCGCCAGGCACATTGGATCTGACAATTCCAGTGAGTATCAGATAAGACCGAAGTGAAAATATTCTGGATGGTCACGGCCGGTGTTTGCATCATAGCTGCCGCGTTTTTTATGCTGCAACGCAATTTCAATACAGCTTTTGTAGTGGCGGCTCTCGGCTTGGTGTCATGGTTTCTCAATTATCGGATTCAGATGCAGGAGATTACGGCGGCGGCTGATGTTGAGCAAAGCGACGACGTTGAGGGAAAGAAAAGTGGGGATGGCTGGAAAGGCGACGAGGATTCAGATGACGATTAACGCACCAGGGTTTCGCACGCCGGTGATTGCGCTGCTGGCCATCGTGACGCTTTTGCTGGTTGCAAGTTTCGCGGGAGCTTCTGATGAAACTGACGTGCGAGGAATCGTGCAAAGAGTTTTCCAGCAATTACAGTCGAGGGACTATGATGAAGTCTACGATTCCCTTCCCTCCTCGACTCGCAGCCGAATGTCACGCGAGCGTTTTGTAAATTCCTTAAAGCGAGCACAGGATCGCTACGTCCTCGATCGCATTAGCATTGGGACCGTGCGAGTATCAGGGAATATTGCCGTGGCGGATACAGAACTTTATGGGCGCGTCAGTCAGCCGTTTCAGGCCGAAGGCAAGATAGTGGTGCAGCAATATCTGGTACGCGAAGATGGCAAGTGGCGCGTGGCTACCGGCGATCGCACTACGATTCAACGATTCCTGAAATCCAACCGAACCTTTGCCCGTAAGTTTCCAATTCGCCAACCGCGAATTTACCTGAAACAGAATGGCAAATGGGCAGAGTTCAACCTGCCTCAACTCCAAAAATAGTAGACAGCTTCAAAAAGGAAAATAGGCTGGTGATTAGGCTCACTGCTCATCGTCACTGATTAATGGAGCAAATCGTCAAACGACAACTGCGCATCGTCGATCTGTTCGGTGAATTCACCGTGACGAATGCGGGAGCGTGGCACATCCAACGCTTCACGCACTGCGTCTAGATGAAAACGGATGATGCGCGGTGTGACACGAACGGAAGGAATGCGCCGCTTGCGAGCAAGCCGCCGCACTGTTGACTCGCTAACTTGCAACACGCTGGCAAGCTGGCGAGCAGTAAGGAATTCTTCGCGCTCTTCCATGGCTCAGGACTTGTAATCCTATAGCAACTGGAAACCGAAAACCAAACATAAAACAGATGCGACTACTCCAGCCGGAACGCCGGTTCTGGTTAGCTGCGCTACTTGCCCACGGGCTTAAGGGAAAGAGCGACGCGGTAAACGGCAGCGCCATCAACTTCAACGTCCTTGCTGACGGGCTCAGCGCCGTTTGGCTTAGCAGTGATGCGATACCTGGCAGGATCGGGAGCGAGACGAAAGACGAACGAACCAATCTCGTTTGTGACCCGGCCGTCAATCTTTTTTACGGTTCCGTCTTGCTCAATTTTGGCCAACTCGATCCGGATGTTCGGCGCACTGCGGTCATCTTGAGTAAAGACGCTACCGCGAATGAAGGCAATGGAGCCTTCATCAATTGAAAGGACTAAATGATCGCCTAGCGATCGCGTTTTCCCGGCTTTGATTTCAACATTCTCAATCGTGCCAATGCTGAGTCCGGGCTTTCGTAAGGTCACGCCATACAAGCCCGGGGTTAAGCGAGGTACCAGGAATTCGCCTCTCTTGTCCGTGACAACTCGCGCCACTTCGCGATTGCCCTGTCTGACCAGGACAGCAACTCCTGCGGGCGTCCCGGTTTCAACCCGAACTTTGCCTTTAATGCCGCCCGTGGAGCGCTCCTGCGCGACCACACCTCCCCCAAAGAGAATTACAACTAAAAAGATGAATATCGATCTGTTTTGCTTCATTCCGTTCTGGCAACTAGCTATTCAGTGTGGACGGGTTAAGAGCCTTCCGATAATAACATCCTCAACGCGTGGTGCTCGAATCTATACCAATAGAGTATATCGTTCGGTTTGAAAAAGTCACACGGGCGGCCCGCCCCTGAATCACGTCCAGGAGGCGCCGTGCCACCGAACAAGTGAGCGTAGCGAAAGAGTGGATGCCCGGAAGCTCTTCACCTGTTGCCTGATTGACATAGGCCGGAGCAGTAGCAACGACGCCCAGGATCAGGTACTAGTGTAATTTCGGAGGTTCAATCCAGGAAACTGCACCAGCACCCAGGATCATCTATTGTGAAGGCGAACTCACTATTCGCACCCCTGGGGTACGGCACGCCGAGAGGCTCGGGCAGGGACGCCACGCGCTGCCGGCCATTCCAGGTTCGCTCCTCGTTCTATTCCTGTTCGTTTCTGGCTAGACGTGCCTTACCATGTTGGCGACGAAGAAGGTGGCTCGTATAATCTTGGAACGTAAGCTTATGTTTTCAACGCCATTATAAACGCCAATGCTCAAGACTCCGCATTTCCTTCAGTCATTTACATTGTTGTGCCTCGCCGTCTTGTTGGGTGCGACTAATGTATGGACGTGTCTGGCGCAGGAATCGGATTCACGAGCACAACGTCCCCGACAGGTGTTCCCAAGAAATGAGCAACAACCCGATGAAGTGTTGAAGATCGATACCGATTTGGTTTCGGTTGATGTGGTCGCGAACGATGTAGACGGTCGGCCGGTAAAAAATCTTCGGCAGGAAGATTTCAAGGTATACGTGGACGGCGTAGCCCAGCCGCTCGCGTTTTTCCAGTTGGAACGACGGAACGGGGAACCTCGGCCATTTGCAGTTGTATTTGCGCTCGACATTTCGGGCAGCATGACGGCCGAAGAAATCGAGAGACTAAAAAGTGCGCTCGCAGCTTTCGAGGCAAAGCTTTCTAAGCACAAGGCCGTCTATGCGGTTATGGCTTTCGGCATGAATGTGAAAACGCTGCAAAAGTTTACCTCTGAGCCTGATAAACTCGATCGAGCTTTCGAACGAATAGCTCGTGAGCCAAATGGACTATCAACTCACACGTACGATGCGGTTGACGACGCCATCCGTTTGCTGGTGCGCCACGCCCCGCGCACGCTTGAGCGTCGTTTAATGAAGCGCGCGGTACTGGTCGTGACTGATGGCTTTCCGGTTGGCGACACGGTCTCGGCTCGCACTGTTATCGAGCGCGCAAATGCGGCGGACGCCAGCATCTACGTGGTTACTCTTCCTTCTTACTCGCGGATGATGGCTGTCTCAGCGCAGACTCCACTGCCCACGCCACTGGAGGTTAGTGGCCTCGCGGACTTGACCGGCGGGCGAAGCGTCTACGCGGAAGAATCAAATTATGAACCGCTATTTCGTGCATTGGCCGAGGAGGTTAGCTCGGCGTATGTGCTCGCCTTTTATCCGCCTGAGCAGCAGCGCAGTGATGGCCGGTTTCACAATATTAGGGTTGAGGGTCCGAGCGGATTAAGCCTGAGACAGAGTCGTCCGGGTTTTCAGGCGGAAGGAAAAAATAGGAAGCAGGGGCAATGAGAAGGAGGCAGGAGCAGTAGGCAGGAAGTAGTAATATAAACCCAGGCATCC
>JALYXE010000496.1 GCA_030947265.1 Acidobacteriota bacterium | reverse complement strand
GTCCTTAACAACGCGGCTGAAAGTTGTGGTATCAAGCGCGCGGGTAGCGGCGAGATTGAGAAAGTTGCGCACGCTCTCAGGCGCGACTTCGGGGATCATTCCAATTTCAATGGCACCTGATTCCGTTTCGAGTGTGACACACTGTTGGGCCATCTTTTCGACTGCAGCTCCATCAAAAGGATCGGGACCACTGACGACAACTTCAGGCGGCCTGGTGTTGATCTTCTTTGGCGTACCTGGCAACGATTCAGAGCGCTTCGGCTCTTGGGCGCCGGTATAAACGACGAATGTAGAAACGGCAATTAGAGCGAGCGTTGAACTCAAAACGCGTCGAGACCGCTGCGAATGATTCGTGAACTTTTTTTGACGACGAGCTTTGGTTTTCATCGACTACTGTTTTCACCGGAGCTGTAGCGACAGAGTAAGCACATTAAGCAACACACTATCGAGCCTGGACCCGATACTTAGAGTCTCTGAAAACTCACTTATCCCAAAAGACGGCTCAAGCCGGGGTAATTTACAGGTTGGGAAGGGCGGCATGCCCCCGCTCGGAGCGCCAACGGCGCGACTGGTGACTTCAGCGTTCAAGTTACAGACGCACCAATCAAGCCTGAAGTGTTTGCACGTAAAAGCCATTTTCCCTTCTTAGGGATATCCCATTTAGACAATACCAAACCAGTCGCGCCGCTGGCGCTCCAGCGGGGCAAGCCACCATTCCTAACCTGCAAATTACCACACGTCCTTTTGGGTTTCGCAGGGTCGCTACCGGACGGTTCTGAATACCTGCTCAAAAGAACTTACTTGAGGACAACCACTGGCCGCCGTCTATTACCAGCACTGCCCCATTAATAAAACTTGCGGCATCTGAACAAAGAAACACTGCGGCCGTTTCTATATCGCTGATGCGACCGAAGCGGCCCAGCGGAATATTTTTGCGCAGCTTTTCCTTCACAGGCTCAGGAACGAGCCGCTTCATGCCTTCCGTGTCTTCAATGGGTCCGGGCGCAATTCCATTGACACGAATCCCGTAGCGCCCCCATTCAACCGCGAGATTGCGAGTGAGCGCATCGACGCCGGCCTTTGCTGCTGAAACATGTAGCTGCATTGGCGTGCCCACATAATGAAGAGTGGCGCTGATGTTTAGAACCTGACCCTGGTGCTCTTTGAGCTGAGCAAACGCTGCCCGGCAAACATTGAAAGTTCCTTTGAGATCAATATCCACGACGGTCCCAAAACCGTTTGGCGATAATGTTTCGGCAGGAGAAAGAAAATTTCCAGCGGCGCCGTTAACGACGATATCTATTTTGCCGAAGTGATTGATGGTTCCAGCAATGGCCTTATCAACCTCTTCGGGATTGCGAACATCCGCCGCAATCGCGAATGCCTTGCCGCCATTCTGATTGATTGCCGCAGCGGCAGGATCCAGGTGTTCCTGCTTCCGACTAACAAGGGCGACCGAAGCGCCGGATTCAGCTAGAGCGCGCGCGACGCCGCCGGTAATACCGGTGCCGCCGCCAGTTACAAGGGCAACGTGATCGGTCAGTATTCCGTCTGCGAATATTTTATTTGTCACATTTGTAGCGCAACCTATCCCACCCCCTCAGCCGGGCGCGGCTGGGGGATCCCGGAGGTTGCATACCCCATCGTCGAATGGTTCAGCACGCAGGCTAACAACTAGCGCTACACTCATCCACCAGCTATGAATGGGCGCGACTGCACAATGTAAATCTGGCCTTTCATGTAGGCCCACTCGATGTCCTGATCGCGACTGCCAAATACACGTTTGATTCTGGTTGCAGCGCCGACCAGTCTTCTAATCACCTGATCGGTTAAGACAACTCGCTCGCCTGTTATCGCAATCTCCTTAACGCCGCCCTTCTCATCAAACGTCAGCAGACTGTCTTCGTCCGAGCGCGTTAAGACCTGCACGGCGTTGGCGCGCGGGCGATAAATGATCTGTTCGGCGACCTTCTTCCCCTCGACGACCTTAATACCCAGGCCCCGTTTGGCGCTGATGTAGATAGCCCCCTTGTTTTCATTATCAAAGGGATCCGCCGTGATCATTACGCCGGAACTCTCCGAATTGATGCCTTCCTGAATAAGTACAGCCATGAAGATTTTCGAATGATCCACAGCCGCGCGCTCACGAGCTTCGTAGGCTTCGAAATTCCACAGAGACGCCCAGACAGTTTTGATTGCTTCGATAATCTGTGCCTCTTCGCGAACGTTGGGAACTGTAGTGTGTAGCCCGGCCCCGCTAAAATTAGGCAAGTCTTCCGAGTTAGAAGAACTGCGAACGAAAAGGCCCTTGCCCGGAAATTCCTGTCTCACTCGGCGCAGAATCCGATCACGAAGCTGATCGTCAAATTTCGCCTGCTGAATCCGCTCACGCAGATTCGCGAGCCGTTCTCGCCGATATGCCGGATCGTGTACGAACTTTTGATCATTCAGCATCGCGTAGATCGCGTCGTCCAGCTTGTTAGCTTCGAGAAATTGGTTGTAGTAATAGAAAGGAATTGTGAATCCATTGGGAACCAGGATGCCGGACAGGCGCGCATTCATAACTTCACCAAGATTTGCCGACTTGCCTCCATAAGCGATCGCCGAACGCGCGCGCTGCTGGCGAAGACCAAGCAGGCGCGTTTCCGAAAGATCATATTTCGGCGTCATAACATCCTTACGCTCCGCCAGCCTGCGTTGATATTCGCGCAACTGATCGATGTCCGCACGTTTGATCGAGAAGCTATCCCGCCTGGTCTCAAACGTCACCCACCAACCGTCGTACTGCTTCAACAACGTCTGCGCGTTTTTGATGTAAGCGTTGGGAATGCCCCAACCTTTTGCCAGCAGATTAATGTGGGAAAGGGGTGTCGAGGGATGCGCGGTGATTACGCCGGCCACCGGGGGTAGCTGAATCGGAACTTCGTCAAGCACCAGTATTTCGTTGAATCCGATTTCGACGTGTTCATTGAGTTTGGGAATGACGTGAATCCTGCCTATACCCTTCGCGAGGTTTAGCGCCTGGTATTCCTGTTCCCTGGCGATATCACTTTGCGAAACGCGCTGAAGTCCTGCGATCTTCGCTGATTCTTCATCCTGGCGAATTGAATTAGGTTTATAGGCGACTGGAGTGAAAAAGCTCTCTTTGATTACTTCGGCAGTGGCCTTCATTTGGTCCGCGGGAATCAGATCCCCTTCCCAGAATTCAAATGTCCAGCGCCGCAAGGGGGTCTGATAGGCGATTGTGCCCAGAATAAACCGGCGATTTGCCTTCAGATAGTTGTTCTCAAAAAATTCGCGACCACGTTCGAGCGACAAATATGTTCCATTCACAAAATCTTTGTGAAAAGCATAACGCTTAGTATTCACGTAATAGATCTTGTTCTGGTCTTTACGGTCGATGACGAAGAGCAAATGTGGCAACGCGTAAGGAGTGTCGGGATCGTAGGTCACGGCGAGCGAGTCAAACTCAGCCTGGGATTTAATTGCGCCAAGCGAGCGCGGCGAGTTTGCCTGGGCTGATGCCTCCCAGACTGCTCCCATTGCGAACGACGCGATGAGAAGCAAAACAACCAGCCAGCGATTATTCCTGACGTGCATCATAGAACTTCTAAACTGATCTCACCCAGCATATTTCACCAAACGGCATTGGGTTAGTTGCACTGTCGCCTCTCTCATTATCCTGGACTGCCATGGCAGTCGTTCAATGCAAACTGGGAGCGGCTCGGCGAAAGCCGCAGCCCGCTCGGGTTGGGATGCGACCCCATGCTGCACTCAACTCAAGATCATGCGACACCACTCACCACAGAACTAACCACTATATTCAGCCTCCTCTCAGGTTGGAAAGGGGGCAAAGCGGAGCGCGCCCCCGCTCCAGTTCAAGATTCAACCCACTCAACACAGAATTATCCACTAAATTTTACTCTCCTCTCAGGTTGGGTGGTTGATTCAATGTTTGCGCTTTGAGCGGGGGCGCGCGCTTTGCCCCCTTCCCAACCTGTAAATTCTCTTGGCTTGCGTGGCTACATTAATGTTGTAGCATTAATGTTGCAGCTTTGGATCTTGGGTGGGCACTTTGGCTCGCCTTGCCCCTTCCCATTTAAGTCCTAATTGGGCACCGGCTAGTTTTTCACACACTGGCTGCTCCTGGTTCTATGTTGAGTGGCCC
>JALYXE010000445.1 GCA_030947265.1 Acidobacteriota bacterium | reverse complement strand
CGGCCGCCGTGGAACGTTCAGCCAAACGTCTACTGACTGCACCAACTGGCGAGCAATTTCATGATCATAGTCCTCGATAAATACCGCGCGGTTCCGAACCCGTGGGTCATATTTCCAATTGGCAACCTGTTGCAGGATTAGCTTTGCCTGTGCATCCTGCGGATGGGCTTTTCCCGCGAACACGAATTGAACGGGACGATCGTCATTATTCAGCATCCGAAGTAAACGCTCTGGATCAGTTAGCAACAGGTTCCATCGTTTGTATCCAGCAACCCGTCGCGCAAAACCAATTGTCAGGTTAGAGGGGTCAAACATACTGCGTGCGGCTTCCACGTACTCCGCAGTCTCACCGCGGTTTAGCCGCGCAAGAAACGAACGGAGCCTAATGAAGGCAACAAGACGCTCTTTCAACAGCGAATGGGCGGCCCAGAGCTCTTCGTCAGGGATTTGCGCGATGGATTGCTCCCATTTAGCGCCGTCACGCAGGTGATCTTGCCAATCGTCTCCCACATATTTCTCGTAGAGTGATTGAATTAAAGGAGCCGCCCAGGTCGGCGCATGCACACCATTTGTGACATAGGTAATAGGAATGTCTTCGATCTTGCTTTCGGGCCACAGTTTTTGCCAGAGGGCGCGTGAAACTTCGCCGTGCTTACGACTAACGCCGTTTGTAGATCTGCACATTCGAATCGCCAAAGGTGTCAACCCAAAGGGCTCATTCACATTGGAGGGATCGCTGCGGCCCAGCGAAATGAAGTCTTCATGACTCAAACCCAGCTCTTCTTCATACTTCCGGCCAAACGAACGCGTCAATAGATCAATGTCAAATTCATCATTTCCCGCGGCCACCGGTGTATGGGTCGTGAACACGCAGTGCTGCCTCACCTGTTTCGCAGCTTCTGCAAAACTCAAGGCCTGCGATTGGATCATCTCACGAGCCAGCTCCAGTGTAAGAAACGCGGAGTGGCCTTCGTTGAGATGAAAGACGGCGGGTTCGATACCGATTTTTCGAAGTAGCCGCACGCCGCCGATTCCCAGCAGCATTTCCTGAACGACGCGCGTTTCACGATCACCTCCATAAAGATGACCGGTAACCCAGCGGTCAGTTTCTTCGTTGCCGGCAATGTTCGTGTTCAGCAGATATAGAGCAACTCGACCAACGTCCGCGCGCCAAACCTGAGCACGTACCGTACGCTCGCGGATCAATACCTCAACCAACAACGGCGCACCGTCTTCACCTTTGAGCTGATGAAGAGGCAGCTTAGCGGGATCAGTTTTCCCATAGAACTCTTCCTGCGAGCCTTCGCAGCTGAGCCGTTGCCGAAAATATCCATAATGATAAAGAAGTCCCACGGCCACCAGCGGCAGGCGAAGATCACTCGCGGACTTGAGATGATCTCCCGCCAACACGCCAAGGCCCCCAGAGTAGAGCGGCAGAGAATTGTGAAGGCCGTATTCAGCGCAGAAATAAGCGACAGGATGTTCCGGAGTGATTGTGGATATGGCGCTGGAGTTGGACCAACTTTCTCCGGACCTTCCGGGGCTCATATAGTGGTCAAAACCGGCGCCGAGTTTTTGTACTCGCTCTAGGTAAACAGGATCGGTTGCCATTTCGGCGATCCGGTATTCAGACACTCTCGCGAGTAGCAGGCGTGGGTTGTGCTCACACTCTTCCCACACGGCAGGATCAAGATCTCGAAAGCAGCTTGCTCCGTCCCGAGACCAACTCCACCAATAATTCCAGGAGAGCCTTTCGAGAGTTTGGAGAGGAATCGGCAACGCGGCCGCTTCGCGAAACTCTTTCTTGTCTACGCCGTCAATAGTTTCGATCATTTCCATTCGAATAAATTACCGGTTCGCCCGGTCGTGTCATTGTAAAAAACAAAGCGCTTCTTATAACACAACTCGATGTTTTTAGCTGAATTTGACGTGCTTTAGAAACGCTCCCCTCTGCTTTGAGCTCCGTAGGAGCTAGATGTTTATAGTCCGCGCGTTAGCTTAAAACCTAAGCTCCTTTAGGAGCGAAAGTTTTTCTTTCGTTCCTAAAGGAGCTTTTATCAGATTGTAGCAACCCTCAAGCTATAAACATTTCGCACCTAAAGGCGCTTAAGACGATTGTCGTTGCTGTAGCCGCTGAACATATCGGTGCTTTAGCGCTATCCGACAAATCTCTGGTGGTCAAGGAAGATCTGCGCATCTCGCTCTTGAAAAAAAACTAATCTCACTTCATTTATTACGTCGGCCGTCGTCACATAGCTCTTAATAGTTTCCGAAGAGACCTGAGCCGCTTCCGCCGATGGGTATCCAAACACACCGGTCGAAATGGCGGGAAAGGCTATAGACGCGAGGGAACGTTCAACAGCAAGTCGCAACGAGTTCGTGTAACACGCAGCGAGCAGTTGCGACTCATGTCCTTCATGCCGCCCATAGATTGGCCCGACTGTATGAATGACATATTGGGCGGGCAGATCTCCCGCTGTCGTTATTACTGCTTCGCCAGTCGGCAGCCCGTCAGGATGAATTGTTTTTCTAATCTCGCGACATGCTTCGAGAATGCGCGGCCCGCCGCCGCGATGAATTGCGCCGTCAACTCCGCCACCCCCCATTAGCGAGGAGTTCGCCGCGTTCACCATCGCGTCAACACCCTCGCGTGTGATGTCGCCGACAACGACTACCACGCGCCCGCCCAGGAACGTTTGTTTGAGTTCAGAGTTCAAGCTTTAGCTCGCTTTCTGCTTGAGCAACCGAAAGGTTAAACTCTAAACATCCTCGCCCTCGTCCCCTGGATCGACCAATTCCTCGTCGCGTGGTTTAACCTTGACCTCGTCAAACATATCCTGCCGGCGCAGCGCCTCCGCAACCCCCTTTGCCTTCAGCTCAGTCAAAGGATGGTCCGCATCCGCACTCGCGATCTCAAACACACGATCGTCCAACATCACCACGCCCAACGAGCCCAGCGTGACCCCCGCCGTTATCTGTATCTCATTCATGTTGTGGATTTTAAAGTGTCCGGTTTGTTCTACCCAATCCTCAATGAATGGGTCACGCAGCGCATGTTCGGCGTCGGATTCCGAAAGATACGCTCCCTCGACGATGAGACAGTATTCGCGCACTTTGCCAGCCAATTAAATGGGAGCCGCCAATGGAGCCACTGGCGAGCCGGAAGAGTAGGTGTGATTTATCATCGCATAGCTGCAGGGGACCAACGTCATGCGCCGCGCCTTGACCTTTCGGTGTTTTTTGCCGGGCCCCTGCCGCGCCTTGCTCAACTTTATCACCGCGCTTCTTCGAAAACCAAGCGGAATAATGTAGCGCAAACAATGTAACGCAAACTGTTAGTTTGCGGTTGTCTAATCGGTACCGTCGCAAACTAACAGTTTGCGTTACACACTGAAGACAAACACCGCCGC
>JALYXE010000424.1 GCA_030947265.1 Acidobacteriota bacterium | reverse complement strand
CGTTACGTCAGGGGCAAGGGTTTTTTGAATTTTTATTTCAACGCCCTCCTCCTTGACAATATTCGCTAATTTTCGCTAATCTTCGCTCGAAGGCAAATTCACTCAAAAAGTTGGTAGACGATGTTTGCGAGCATTTATAGACAACATATCCGCCCGGACGTGTCTTTGGCGGAGTTTGCCTATGCATTTTCGCCGCTTGTGGAGGAGACGTCCCAAGACACCGTGGTGATTGATGTCGAAGGATGTGCTTTACGATTTGGGTCCCCCTATGAGCTCGCCAATCGGATCGTGAACCATGCGAAATCAAAAGAACCCGGGGGATTAGGATGTACGGTCAATGTCGCCCTGGCTGAGAACCCGGATGCCGCCATACACGCTGCGAAGTTTTGCAAAGGGATCACGTTTACTGCTCCGGGAGAAGAACTCACCAGCCTCGGCACGCTCCCCATACAATTCATTCAGTATTCCCTCGTGGGAATTGAGGAAGATTACGCCAGGGAAATTCTCGCAACGCTGAGGCTCTGGGGGGTTCGCACTTTTAAAGAATTTGCAGAACTGCCCGTAGCGGGAGTTTCCCAACGCCTGGGCCAGGACGGTTTAAGGCTCCAGGAACTTGCCGCTGGAAAAACTCATCGTCACTTAAAACTCAAACAGCCTGCACCTGTTTTCAAAAATTCCATCGAGCTGGAATATCCAATCGTTCAACTCGAAGCACTCTCTTTCGTCTTTGCCCGTCTTCTCAATCAGATTTGCGCGAGTCTGAATGCCTATGCACTCGCCACGAACGCAGTACAAGCAGAGATGAAACTGGAAAATGGGGCCTCACACGAACTCAAACTGAACCTGCCCTATCCAATGCGCGATCACAAGGTGTTTTTGAAACTTTTATTGCTCGATACGGAAGCGCATCCGCCGCCCTCAGCAGTTGTTGCAGTCACAATAAATTGTGAGCCTGTGAAGCCTCGTGTGTTGCAAACGGGGCTGTTCATTCCTCTGGCACCTGAGCCCGAGAAACTAGAGCTCACGCTTGCGCGACTTGCAAAACTCGTGGGGCCGGAAAACATCGGCTCGCCTGAGCTACTGGACACGCACCGACCAGATGCTTTTAGGGTGAAAAGGTTTGAGATGAAAGTGTCTAAGTGGGGAAGAAGAAGAAACAAACAGCAAACAGCGAACAGCAATCAGCAATCAGCAATCAGCAGTCAGCAAAGCCTTTTGGGATTTCGCAGGTTTCGGCCACCGTTGCGTGCCATGGTGCAGGCGGAACGAGGGTGTCCCCGAGAGATCAGTGCGTGGGACAAAAACAAAAGTGTTTATGGAAAAGTAGTGTGTCTGGCCGGCCCTTGGCGTACCTCTGGCGACTGGTGGCGTGAGGACACCTGGGCGAGAGATGAATGGGACGTGGCTATTGAATCCACTGAATCGATTGAATCGATGCAATCAATTGAACCGCGTACGTCAGTAAAGATCGGAGCCAGTCATGGAGGCCCGCGCCAGCAAGTGCTCTATCGCATTTATCGAGAGTTGAGTAGTGGAACCTGGTTTGTTGAAGGAGTCTATGACTGAAAGAAAGTGAGC
Source organism: Acidobacteriota bacterium (assembly GCA_030947265.1). Classification (GTDB taxonomy): domain Bacteria; phylum Acidobacteriota; class Blastocatellia; order Pyrinomonadales; family Pyrinomonadaceae; genus PSRF01. Next base: position 2,749 of record JALYXE010000424.1, on the reverse strand, counting down.
AGTAAGCAGTGAGCAGTGAGCAGAGTCAAAAAGGATCGCCGAAGAAAACAAAATCAGCGACAGGGGATCGACTGCACACTGCCCACCGCACACTGCCTACAAATTACATTGAATTACATGCCCGCTCAGCCTTCAGTTTTCTAGAAGGTGCATCTGTTCCGGAAGAATTGATTGCGGCTGCGCTTAAATTAGAAATGCCGGCAATGGCTTTGCTGGATCGCAACGGCGTGTATGGCAGCCCGCGCTTTCATCTGGCAGCGAGGAAGAATGGGCTCAAGGCGCATATCGGAGCGGAAATCACAGTCCAATGTCCAATGTCCAACGTCCAACGTCCGAAGATGGTCCAACATCCAATACCCAACGTCCAACGTCAAAAGCGCAAAGACCAGAGTCAAATACCGGACATTGGACATTGGACATTGGACATTGGACATAAACACTCGGCCCCGCAGGAAACTTTTACGCTTCCGGTACTGGTTCGTAGCCGCACTGGCTACCAGAACCTTTGCCGGCTGATCACCCTCATGAAGTTGCGTGTACCGAAACATGCGAAGCCGGGTGAGTGTGCCGTCACACCTGACGAACTGGCACAGCATGCTGAAGGATTGATCTGCTTGACGGGCGGTAATGATGGACCGCTGGCTTGCGTACTAAACGGAAGTCCATCGTTCAGCCGTGGTTTAGTCGCGGGCAATGGATCCGGGGCCCGCCCAGGAGGCGGGCAGCGTCAGCCTCTAAACGCCTCGGTTGTTTTTCAGGCGGCGCAGAGAGTTGCGGAATGGCTCGTCGAAATTTTCGGCAAAGGAAACGTCTATGCCGAGCTACAACGCCATTTCAATCGGGAAGAAGAAGCGCGCAATCAAGGGGCAATTGCAGTTGCGAGATGTTTGAATCTACCGTTGCTGGCTACTAATGGCGTTTGTCATGCCAGCTCCGCCCAGCGCGAAGTGACGGACGTTTTTACCTGCATCCGAAATCATGTGCGCCTGGAAACTGCCGGCCGATTACTAGCGATAAATTCCGAAACCCATCTCAAATCGGCCGGGACTATGAATCAGCTCTTTAGTGATCTGCCTGAAGCCATTCACAACACAGTTGAGCTTTCGTCACGTCTGGAGTTTACCCTCGAAGATCTCGGTTATGAGTTTCCAAAGTATCCGGTCCCATCAGGCGAGACGATGACGTCGTTTCTCGAGAAGCGCACGAAAGAGGGCGGGCGACTGCGTTACACAGGATTGAATGGCGCGCCCAAGTACGAGCAAGCGCGGCCGCAGCTTGAGCGTGAGTTGGCGCTCATCGAAAAGCTCAAGCTCGAAGGCTATTTTCTAATCGTTTGGGACGTGGTCCAGTTTTGTCGTCAACAGGGAATTTTGATTCAAGGGCGTGGCTCGGCCGCAAACAGCGCCGTCTGTTATTCCCTGGGCATAACCGCCGTCGATCCTATAGGCATGGAACTTTTGTTTGAACGTTTTCTCTCTGAAGAGCGAGGCGAGTGGCCAGATATCGACCTCGACTTGCCGAGCGGTGATCAGCGCGAGCGCGCGATTCAATATGTCTACGAGCGTTACGGTAAGTTAGGCGCAGCGATGACGGCAAACGTCATTACTTATCGTGGGCGATCGGCTGCGCGCGAAGTCGGCAAAGCCCTGGATTTTGATGACGAGACGCTCAGCCGGCTTTCCGGGCTCGTGCACACGTGGGAATGGAAAGATCCCAAGGATTCAACTGAACGCCAGTTTCGGGATGCCGGGTTAGATCTGCGAAATCCGCGCATTAAAAAATTCTTCCAACTTTATGGGATGGTGCAGGATCTGCCGCGGCACCTGGGGCAGCATTCGGGCGGCATGGTTATTTGCCAGGGCCAACTCGATTCTGTGGTTCCGCTTGAGCCGGCGGCAATGCCTGGCCGTGTGGTGGTGCAGTGGGATAAAGAAGACTGTGCAGACCTGGGACTAATCAAGGTTGACTTGCTGGGTTTGGGAATGATGGCAGCGCTGGAAGATTCGATTCAATTGATTCGCGATGTCTATCAAGAGGAAGTTGATCTGGCACATCTACCGCAGGACGACCCGGTTGTTTACGGGGCTTTGCAAAAGGCAGACACGATCGGACTCTTCCAGGTCGAGAGTCGGGCGCAAATGTCCTGCCTGCCCCGACTAAGGCCACAAAAGTTTTATGACATCGTGGTGCAGGTGGCGATCATCCGGCCCGGGCCCATTGTCGGCAACATGGTCCATCCATATTTGAGACGGCGGCAAGGCCGCGAGCCGGTCGTTTATCCGCATCCTTTGCTGGAATCGGTGTTGAAGCGAACGCTCGGGGTGCCATTGTTCCAGGAGCAGTTACTAAAGATGGCAATGATTTGCGCAGACTTTTCCGGTGGCGAGGCCGAGGAGCTGCGGCGTGCCTTTGGATTCAAACGCTCGGAAGCGCGCATGAAGGAAGTTGAAATAAAACTGCGCCGGGGGATGGAGCGCAATGGAATTCCACGCAAAGCACAGGATGAGATCGTGCAATCGATCACATCGTTTGCGCTGTATGGTTTTCCTGAATCACACGCGGCCAGCTTTGCTTTGATAGCTTACGCCAGCGCTTATTTGAAGTGTCATTATCTGGCGGCCTTCACTGCGGCAATCCTGAACAATCAGCCGATGGGTTTCTATCAGCCGTTTACGATCGTCAAGGATGCGCAACGCCATGGCTTGAAAGTCAGGCCCGTTGATGTAACCAGCTCGGATTGGTTGTGCAC
>JALYXE010000411.1 GCA_030947265.1 Acidobacteriota bacterium | reverse complement strand
TTGCACACTTGAATATGACCCAACAACCGGCTCCCGCGGTAAGCGCGGTGCTCAGGTAGAAGAACTTCTGATTCAACTAACAGGAGCTGAGGCCGCCCTGGTCGTTAACAACTGTGCTTCCGCGGCTTTATTAATTCTCACGGTGCTCGCACGCAGTGGAGAGACGATCGTGTCACGTGGGGAGCTTGTGGAAATCGGTGGCGATTTTCGTGTTCCTGACGTCATGTCAAACTCGGGTACGCGAATGGTCGAAGTTGGTTCTACAAACCGCACGCGCTTCGATGACTACCAGCGAGCGATAAATGACAATACGCGGCTGATCATGCGGGTTCATCCTTCAAACTATCGCATCGTGGGATTCACTGCGGCCGTGGAGCTTGCTCAACTCGCGTCGCTCGCACACGAATCCGGATTGCTGTTGTATGAAGATGCTGGCTCCGGCGTGTTGAACAATTTGAGTCAATACGGTCTGGACGATGAACCGGTCATAAGCGAATCCATTTCCGCCGGGGCAGATGTTGTCTCCTTCAGCGGCGATAAGCTGTTGGGTGCAACTCAGGCGGGATTGATTGTGGGGCGCCGTGAGATCGTTGATCTTCTTCGTAAGCACTCTCTCTACCGCGCGCTACGCGTCGATAAGCTATGCCTCGCTGCGCTCGAAGCCACCCTCGATGCTCATCGGCGAGGTGCTATCGAGGAAATACCTGCGCTACGAATGCTGGCTTTGAAAATGGATGCCATCGAAAAAAGGGCGATCAATTTCATTCAGCAATTGTCCGGCCTCGACTCCGGGGGAATAAGGGCCACAATCATTGCGGGTCACTCGGCCGTCGGCGGCGGCTCGGGGCCCATTACCCAACCGCAAACTGCTCTCATCGCGCTTAAACATCAAAGCCTGAGTGCCGCTGATCTCGACCAGAAACTCAGACTTTTCTCGACACCAGTAATCGCACGTATTGCTGATGATCAGGTTTTAATTGACCTGCGAACTGTGGAGTTTAAGGAAGAGCCCGACTTGCTAAGGGCATTAATGTCTCTTGGCGCATAGAATTCGCCAAAATTCGACACCACGTGTTCGGCTTTTCAGTAGGGAAACAAAGGCTAACAGTGTATAATCCTCCTGCTTTTGCGGTTCCACGCAGGGCGTTTAGACCAACCTCAGATTTTTCACCCCCCCTTTCAGCTTGGCACGTTCTTCCATCTTTAGATCCCTATTAACCTATGCCGGCATCGCTTTGATGGCGAGCTCGGTTAGCCTTGCTCTGTGGTTCGCGGGAGTCCTAACGTCTCTCCAGAATGCGTTTGTGTTGCTCCCGAAACCGGCCGGAGCAGCACTTCTAGCGCCGAGCTTTTGGACGGGCGCCATGCTTATCGTTGCCGGGTCCCTCGCTGTTGCCATCCCCGTCGGCCGAGTTGGAGGACGCCGTGCGTTTCCCTACCTGGGTGGCGGTTTTCTTGGGCTTGCCGTATCGAGCCTCTTTGCGTCATGGTTTTTTGCAGTCGATATTCTTTTTGCTCCGATAGCCCTTGCCGGCTCAATTTCCGCTGTAGCCATGCAAGCCAAACGGCTCCGCAAACAGGACATGGAACTGACTGAAAAGCTGATCGCATCCTCGAACCTGGAACAGCTTCAAATAGCGAATGCCGAACACCGATTACTCAGCGGTCTAAAACTCCTTGATACCGTACTCTCACCGACTGAGGCAGTAGTCTTTCGTAAAGATGGCGATGGTCATCTGGTTTCATCGGCTCGTCTTCGCGTGACCCAGGGAAGCTCCCTCGATACTGGCAGAAACTCAGCCTGGCGCGACGGCGTTAGTCTGTGCGAACGGGCCATGGCAGCTGGTGATGTCATAGTAGAGAAGATGGAGTCCCAGGATTCGTCTACCAATATTGCACTTCCCTTGAGGCACGAAGATCGAACAGTCGGCGCCCTCCTGCTTCGCGTTACGAGGGAATTCGACGAGGATGACCGAGCCCTGCTGTGGGCAGTTGGCGGACAGATGGCACGCAATCTACAGCGCGAAGAGGCTAATAAAGCGGCCAGTAAAAACGGACCGCTCAGCTTCTTTTCCGCAAGGGCGTCTCGTCAGAAACTCGAGTCGCTCTATGTTTTGAACGGAGCGTTATTAGAGCAGAGCGTAGGTATTAATGCGTTGTCCGAACTGGGCGACGGGGTGGCCCTGGGATATCTCGACGGAAGAATTGCTTTCGTGAACGCATCGCTTTTGGGTCTGGCACGCTTAACGCAGGACCAAACGCGAAACCTTAGCTTCTTCGATCTTTTAGATTGTTTTCGTACTGATGTGTTTGATGAACCAGCGATTGCCGTGCGGAGAGTTCTACAAACCAGTATCGCCTATGACCGCGAACTTTATTTTGCTGAACGCAATGAGACCTACGGCTTGCGGATCTCCCTGGTTCTCGACGATTCGAGCCCAGCCAACAGTGCTTCTCAGCCGCTCTGTCTGGCATTGGTAGTTAAGGATGTCACGGGAATTAAGGAATATGAGCAGTTGAAAAGTGACATGATTTCTTTAATGTCGCATGAGCTGCGTACTCCTCTGACAAGCATAAACGGATTTGCTGAATTGCTAACGGCAGACGAAGACCTTCCGGAGCAAGCGAAGGAGTTCGTAACGATCATTGCCAATGAGTCGCAAAGACTCTCACGGATGATCAATACATTTCTTGCCGTTACGAAATTGCAGCGAAAAGACAGACAGGAAGTGTTGAAGATTCCGCTTCGGCTGGATGAGGTGGTAAAAGAAACGATAGCGAGTCTCCAACAGGTCGCCAAAAAAAGACGCATCCGTCTGGTCGAGCGGCCCACGCAAAGCCTTCCTCCGGTTGCGGCCGATAAGAGTATGATCACGCAGGCCGTGAAGAACCTTGTAAGCAACGCGATCAAATATAGTCCCGAGCGTACGACGGTAACCGTATCGACTGCTCTCGAAGCAGAAACCGTGAGA
>JALYXE010000407.1 GCA_030947265.1 Acidobacteriota bacterium | reverse complement strand
CCACTCAACATAATTATCTTCAAATTCATCCGAGTCAGCTGCAATGTCGCGAACGCGCTGCCACTGTTCAGGTCGGTACCAAACAATTGCAACGACCGGTTGGTTTTCAGGTAGGGTAGAGTCTTTCATAGCTGCCCTATTTAGCACATAACGATGGAGTTGACCGGGCGCGGCGATTACATTCAACCTTCGCCGGACCAAATTAGTTGAGAAACACGCGACCCGCGCTCCGGTCCAACGATTTGTTATCCGCCGTGCGACGGAAAGCGTTCCGACGAAGTATAGACCTCGCGATATAAAAGCCGGAACAGCAAAGAATGATGAGCGCGAATAGATATTGGCTGTCCCAAGAGCCAACAATGTATGGATAGTCCATGCGAATGAGCCTCCAATCACCACGCAGGCCAGCTACGGGATCTTCGATTCGCGAGAGGAGATAAAAGAACAAGCCAATAAGGTAGCCTGCCAGAACGAAAGCCGTTGTATTGCCCCACCACCGATTCACCCTCAGGAACAGAGCCGCAACGAGCAGAATGGTCGGTTCATTTGAGTAACTCCACGAGTGATACCAAGGGCAAGCAACGCAAGCAATTCCACCGATGTTGCGGTCCCATGTCCAAATAAGAATGAAGTTGAACACCGCGAAGGCAAGGATGATTGATCGCAAGTCAACCAATAGGAAGAGGATTGCCTTGAGTCTTTGGTTCATGTGAGAGATTAGACCTTGAATTCGTCTCCGTGTTCCACATCACCAGGCGGATAACGCTGGCCTTCAGCTGCGGCGCGCGATCAACATTCAAGCTCGGCGGGAAGAGATTACTTGAGAAGCATGCTATCGCACCGTCAGCTGCAAGGCTTTGTTAGATTGCGCCGTTAATTGCAGACGCTTCGCAAACTTTATACGCCTCAGTTCTTCACGCGATAAGTGATTGACACGCAGCCGTTGTTGAAGGTGTTACACTTAATCAATTCCAAATCAATCTGATGACCGATTTCGTGAAAGAGCGGAATGCCTGAACCAAGCAGCATCGGATGAATGTTCACTCCGACTTCATCGATTAGGTTTGCCTCAAAAAGCGGCTTCGCTAACAAGCCACCGCCCATTACAAAGATGTCTTTACCGTCTTGCGTTTTCAGCTTGCGAATAAACTCGACAGCATCTTCACGGATGATTTCTACGTTCTTATCGGAACTTTCCTTTAACGTGTGCGAAAGAACATAATTTTTTACGCCCGGAAAGGTCGGAAAAGGCGAACCGCTTTTCAATGCCGGTTCGTAGCTTTTGCGCCCTATCACCACCGCGTCAATGTTCTTCCAAAATTCTGTCATCGCGGAAGCGGCTTCCTCACCTCCAAGAATCCAATCACTCGCGCCATCTTTGCGGGCGATATAATTATCCAGACTGTTGGCAATGCTAAATTTTACCTTTCGCATTTTCGACTCTTATGATTTTACGCCGTTCCAAGCGAGAGCAATCTAACGACTGCCTTCAGCTGCGGCGCGCGATCAGCATCCAAGCTGAAGGAACAAAGTTACTTGAGAAGCATGCTGTCGCGCCGTCAGCTGCAAGGCTTTGTTGGATTTCGCCTAAGGTCGGAAGATTTCCCCAGACAATTCCATCTCAGTTCCTGCGCCTCGCTTCCATTCATTGATTACTCCATTGAAACTCTTTCCATTCGAGTACGCTGTGAAGAAGAGCGAGGGGCTGGTGTCAGTGCCACGCTCAGAAGCCAGGATCACTTTCAATTCTGCACTCGCGCCAGGAGCCAAATCAAAAACGAGAAGCTTTTCATTCAAGATACTGTACTCAACTTTAAGGACATCAATAGGCTCTCCGGTACGATTGAGGATTACGAGTTTGTCCTTTCTGAATTGTGATGAACCCGCTTGGCCAAATCTGAGTACGGACTCATTAAGCCACTCGTATTGGGGGTACTCGGCGCTAAAAAGATGATCCACCTCTTCACGATAAAAGTTCTTATCCTCTAGCAGGATTTTACTTCCTTTGAGTGCTGTTAGCTTAACTTGCTGTACCGTCGAAAACATACTCGGCGGATCTCCTCGACCTTCGACTATCACCCGATAGGTTTTTTGAGGTGAGATCGTATCAATGTCCAGGTTCAATCCTGACATTGAGGAACAAGAAATTCCCAACGCCGATAAGCCGAGAAGACCGGCGAGAATTGTTTTGGGCTTCATCTCGTCGATTCCAGAAGAAATCCAACGCTGGCCTTCAGCTGCGGCGCGCGATTAGCATTCAATCTGAAGGAACAAGGTTACTTGAGAAGGATGCTATCGCGCCGTCAGCTGCAAGGCTTTGTTGGATGGCGTGCGATTAGAGAAGCTTCTTGAACTCCTCGACTGACAGACCAGCATCACGCGCGATACCACCCATCGTAAATGCATTCACCGGATTGTGCCGAGGGATGGTGAGGATGCGAATCCCATCTGACATGACGATATGTTTTCCTTGCCTAACAATGCGAAAGCCCGCTTTCTCCAATGCACTCACCGCAGCAAGGTGATTAACTCCCGGAATCTTCGGCACGATCTACACCGCGACCCTTACCTCTCGAACATCCTGGCCCTTCACCAACTCATCTATCGCGCCCAGATACTCTGCAATAGCATCCTGAATATTCTCAAGGGCTTCTTCTTCAGTAGCACCTTGGGACCAACAGCCCGGCAAGCCTGGGCAGGAAACGCTGAACCCTTCCTCCGACTCATTTAATACAACTTTATAGTTCATTCACACCTCCAGGATGATTATACCGATGAAGGAATTCAACAGCCATCCAACGCTCGCCTTCAGCTGCGGCGCGCGATCAGCATCCAACCTGCCGGGAAAAGGTTACTTGAGAAAGATGCTATCGCGCCGTCAGCTGCAAGGCTTTGTTAGGCGGCGGGCTTTCGCTACTCGCAGACAAATTGAAAGCCGGTTACTCGACTAGCGCTTCGGCTCCTCGTATAGTCCGAATTCGGTGCCCGCGGGATCCGCGAAAACGGCAAATGCGCCGGAACCTTGGGCGATGTCTGTTCGTGGCGTCAAAACCCTGCCACCGGCAGCCTCGATCTTTTTGAGAGTGCCCGAAATATCGTCCACCATGATGTATATGCGTATCTGTTCGTCTGGAGTTCTGTCGCTCTCTTTCACCCATGTTCCGCTAACGCCACCTGTGTCGTCGAACGCAAGCTCACCGTCGCCACGCTTTCTCACGGTCCAGCCAAAAATGCTGCTGTAGAAGCCGGCTGATGCTTCCGCCGTTATCGCTGGAATTTCAAGGTAACAGATCTTGCCGTGTGACATATCGCTCTCCAATCAATCGATACTACGCAAACTCCCGGCAGCCGCCTAACGCTGGCCTTCAGCTGCGGCGCGCGATCAGCATCCAAGCTGAAGGAAAGAGATTACTTGAGAAGCATGCTGTCGCGCCGTCAGCTGCAAGGCTTTGTTAGCTGGCGCCTTTCAGCATGCGAGCCGCTATCGCGATTTCTTCCGTTTGACATTGCGATCAAGGCAAGGATAGAAATTACGGTTTTCTTTGACGTTGCAGAGCGGCGTCTCCAACGGTTCAGGGTAGCAATTTCCAACTATCAAATCGAAGTTTTTCTTAACCTTCAGCACGGCAATTAACTTGCCGCCGACATAAATCTCAACGCGCCCATGATCTTTAACTCTTTCACCTTCGCCGAGGATAACGGATTCGAACGGGCGCTTGTCGGAACGGAATTCTGTCCAATACGTTCGGACATTATGAAGACGCCGCCTGTTAAGTTCTGATCTCGTATCTCCCTTCCCACGCCGCGCGATCACTATGATTGGGAGATCAGCCCGTGCGTTCTGAGCGACCACATCTAGAACTCCGCCATAATCCTGGCATTGGGCAGGCCCAAGTACTTGAACACTGTCCTTGGATCCCTCCTGAACAGACCCAACCGCTGACATCAAGGGGAGACAAAGAAATAGGAAGGAAAAGGCTTTCATTTCGGCAAAAGGTAGCCAGCTAACGTTTGAGTTGACGCGGCGGCGCGAATTCAATCAAGCATCGCCGGACCAGTCATGATGCGAAACACGCTCCCGCCGCTCGCGTCCAACGATTTGTTCGATTGCGCTCGGAGCAAGCAACTTACTTTGCCGGAAGTGGTGCGGCAATCAAATCTTCCGCAGCGACGATTTGCCAGCGCCCGTTGCGTCGAATCCAGGTATCCGTCCAGACAAAACGACCGCGCTCGCCGTTACGCCGCACCCACGATTCGCTGCCCTGCGCCACGGCCGTGTTGCCGAAGAATCGAATCTTGACTTGGTCGAGATGATTGGAAACAAAATATTTTGGCGCGTTCTTTGTATCAGCAATCATCGTCACCTTATCGTACAAGCTACCTTTTGGATCGGTACCCATGAAGTCGTCGGCCAAAATACGTTCGATTGCCTTCGTATCGCCAGAGGCAACAGATTCAGCCCACTGCGCCTCACTTTCACGAATGTATTTTTCAGCAGCTGTTTGATCAGGTGTGGGTCGCGGCGTTTGACCAGTCGCTGAGAACACCAGAAGCAACGGTATAGAGAATAATATTTTCTTCATTGGGTTTCCTCCGCGGCGAAAGTAGCAATCGAACGCTGGCCTTCAGCTGCGGCGCGCGATCAGCATTCAAGCTGAAGGAAAAAGGTTACTTGAGAACCATGCTATCGCGCCGTCAGCTGCAAGGCTTTGTTGGGTTGAGTCTAGAGGGCAACTATTCTGTCGGCATAAAGAACACGGCCTGCAGCTCCGCACGCGTAGACCCAAACTTTTAACCGCTTGCCCTTAGCGAGAAAGGGTGAAACATAACCGCGATCGACCATGAGCATGCGATTAATCTGTTCATCGTCAAGGTTAATGTACGTCCGCAGATCTTTCGAGTCTCGAAGCACGAACCCGATGAGCGTAATCTCATCGTCGTCAAATTTCCGTTGCACGAGCGTGCCAATGAACGGGCCACGTTTTAAGCAACCATCTGAATCGCCCGCCATATTGGAGAGTTCAATCAAGCGAGGATTACGTGCAGTGCCGCCGTACTTTGCAACCGGTCGCGTGGAAGATTGCGCCAAAGCCATAAACGCCAACACAAAGATCAACGCGAGAATAAGGACGATTCTTCCCATACGGAACCTCCGGGCTAACAGAAGCCGAAGCAACCCAACGCCGGCCTTCAGCTGCGG
>JALYXE010000401.1 GCA_030947265.1 Acidobacteriota bacterium | reverse complement strand
GAAATACTCCGCTCGGGCAAAATAACAGACTTATATGGTGGTTTGGAGCCGCGTGAAAGCCCTGGTCTAACGCTACAAAAGATGAAGGCTCGAGCCGGTGCTGGAGGAGCTGTTTTTCATTTCACTGTTGGCGAAGGCACGATCTATATTAAAAAGCAGACAGCAGACAGCAAACAGTAAACAGTAAACAGTAAACAGCAAACAGCCGGAAAACGGGAATAAATAAAGCCCCCAGCGATAGCAGCTCATTGCCGATTGCTTACTGTCCTCGTTCACTGTTTGGCTGTTTACTGTTTGCTGTTTGCTGTTTGCTCCCGCGGCTGCGCCTTGTCACTTGATCATTCCCACCTGTATTCTCTCGTCTCATCATGTCAGTCAAATCAGACAGCTGGATCCGGCGAATGGCCGAAGAGCAGCAATTAATTTCTCCGTTTGAAGCAAAGTTGGTTCGCCAGGTTGATGGCCGTCGTATCATTTCCGCCGGCGCTTCCAGCTATGGATATGACATGCGGCTCGCCGATGATGGCTTCCGAGTCTTCTCGCCAATTCATGGTCGCGAGATTGATCCCAAAGCGTTTGATGAAGCATCGTTGATCGAACCACCACTGCGTTCCGCCGAAGATGGTTCAAAATATTATCTGCTTTCTCCTCACTCTTATGCTCTGGGAGTGACGATCGAAACTTTTCATATGCCGCGTAATGTAACCGGCATTGCGATGGGTAAATCCACGTACGCGCGCGCTGGTCTACTGGTAAACACAACCCCGCTCGAAGCGGGTTGGGTGGGCCGACTGGTGGTAGAACTGGCAAACCTCGCCGACTTACCTCTTCGCATCTATGTTAACGAAGGCATCGGTCAGGTGGTTTTCCTTGAATCTGACGAAGCGTGTGATGTCTCTTATGAAGATCGCGGCGGCAAATATCAGGGACAGACTGGATTGACCTACTCCAAGCTATGACGCAGGTCAGCAAAGAAAATAATCTAGCTTAGCCGGATTTCAAGCTGCTGCGGCAATCCCTCAATTACCAGAACCAACCCTCGTGGACTTTCGATCGGCAACTTGTGAGGCGTTTCAAAGAACACAAATCCCTGGTGGCGTCTTTCTGACGCGGACAATGGCGACTTGAGATCGATCGCGTAAGCGGCAAACTCTTTCTCGAATTGCTTTCGGGAGGTCGGATTGTAGGTGTAGACGTCGTTCGCTTTCAGAATGCGCGAAATGGCCGCCTTAGGCGAAACCATTTTCCAATCGTGCCCATCACCGTCCCGCAAATGAAAACGAACGCTTTTAGTTTCAACCGGGACACCGCTTTCGAAAGCTAGCTCCAGTCGCAGCGGTAGGATTCCACTCAGAGGCAGATTTGCTTCAAACAGTTCCTGCGCCTCTTCGTCGGAGAGCAGTGGGGCCACCCGCACAGTTACCCCGCCCGCGCTTGCGGTTTTCACATTCCCCGCCAGCGGCGGCAGGTCAACAACCGGTTTCACCTTGAAGAGCGAGCTTGCACAGGAGGTGGTAAGCAAAGCCGCTATCACAAGCGCGGCAAGCGGCAGCCTCATCTTTAACAAATGGTTTTGACTCAACATGGTCGAAATCTCTCACGCTGGTCTGAATACTGTCAATTAGAAGAGGGCTCGGAAGTGTCTCTTACCCAAGCCGCGGGGGCAAGCCCACCTTCCTCACCTGAGAGATGCTCTTGCTTCTTCGGTGATCTCGTCTTGACCGACTTTCAAGCAAAGGTTAGACCTCCACGTTAATCAGCTCTGGGTCAGGAAGGCGGGCTTGCCCCCGCTGATAGCCACACTCAACACTGAAGGTTATTGAAGAACTGAAATTCTTGCAGTTGATCAATAGGTGCTGAGGTATGTGCTACTATTGCGCGAAAAAATGATCAGACCTTTTCGCGGTGTTCATCCTCAGATTCCCAACAGCGCCTATGTTGACGTGAGTGCGCAAATAATTGGTGACGTCCACCTTGGCGAGCAGTCTTCCGTCTGGTGCAACGCTGTCCTGCGCGGCGATATGTTTTACATTCGCATTGGCCATCGGACGAATATTCAGGATAATTGTGTCGTCCATACCCGCACTGGCTCACATCCAACTATTCTCGAAGACGAAGTAACGGTGGGCCACAGCGTCACCTTACACGGCTGCTATGTAGAACGTGGCTCTCTTGTTGGCATTGGCTCGATAGTTCTTGATGACGCGCGCGTCGGTGCGCAAACGCTCGTAGCCGCAGGTTCATTAATTTCGCCCGGTACGATCATTCCGCCGCGTTCGCTGGTTATGGGCATACCAGCCAGAGTGAAACGGACACTCACCGATGAGGAAGTTACAGGACTCAATGCGTTTTGGAAGAACTATGTTGAGTACATCCCGTTGCATAAGAGTGAGCGTTAAAGAGTGGCAGTGGGCTGTGGGCTGTTGGCAGCCGGAGGCCGTTCCGCCACCCTGGGGAGTGCCCTCCGCTCACTGCCCACGGTCCAGTGCACACGCGACACTGCTCACTTAATCCAGTATGGCATCTGACACCCAACCACCGCGCGGAATGCGCGATTTCCTTCCCGAAGATGTGCGGCGGCGTGAATACGTCATCAACGTCATTAAGGAAGTGTACGAACGCTACGGGTTTGAACCGCTCGAGACTCCGGCGGTTGAGAATATTGAAACCCTGATGGGTAAGTATGGAGAAGAGGGGAATCAACTCATCTTCAAAATTCTCAAGCGTGGCGTGCACGAGTCGACTGGCGAGGCAGATCTCGCGCTTCGATATGATCTAACTGTCCCTCTCGCCCGTGTGGTCGCTGAATATCGCGATAAGCTGCCAAAGTTTTTCAAGCGCTATCAGATTCAACCCGTTTGGCGCGCTGATCGTCCGGCGCGCGGTAGGTTTCGCGAGTTCTATCAATGTGACGTTGATGTCTTAGGG
>JALYXE010000399.1 GCA_030947265.1 Acidobacteriota bacterium | reverse complement strand
GTCCATACGCGGCCCTGCGCTATTGAGTCGATGTAAGCAATATCCTTATTGCGACCCCTGGCCACCTTTGGAACAAAGTCGTTGTAGTAAGTATTCTTAATCCACTCTTCAAATTTCGCTCGTTCTCCGGGAGTGAATTTCTCCGTCTCGCGAAACATTCCGGCTTGTTTGCCGCGAAGGACATACTCGTTTGAAATTCCCAACCAATCGTAGAAGCCCCTCATTACCGGTTTGCCGGCAACGACACCGATGGACCCGGTGATGGTGGAAGGTTGCGCAATGATCTTGCTGGCGCTGGCAGAGATGTAATATCCACCCGAGGCAGCGACATCACTCATCGAGATTACCACCGGCTTCTTTTGTTTTGCGGCTTCCACCGCATGCCAGATTATGTCCGATGCCAGACCTGAACCACCGGGACTGTCAACTCTGATCACGATGGCTTTGATCGACTTGTCATCGCGAGCATCGTTGAGTGCCTTCGCCAGAGTATCGGAGCCAATCGACTGACTTCCCCTGGGACTATTCTGTGATTGGCCGGAACCAATATCTCCAGTGGCATAAATCACCGCAATCTTTTCACCTTTATCCAGACCGAGGGATTCCGGTTCGACGTCGCTGTAGGTCGAGCCTTTTACCACCCTAAGTTCGTCGGTTTCTTTATAGCCGAGCCTGGATTTCAACTCTTTTTCCAGGTCATCTCGATAGACGATTCCATCAATTAGTCCGGCTTCTTTAGCTTTCACTGCGTTGTAGGGGGCGTTGTCGATAATCGCGCGCACTTCTTCCGCAGGCTTGCCCCGGCCCTTTCCAATAGCTTCGACGTAGCGGTTGAACAGATCGTCGAGTAGGGAGTTCATGAATTCCCGATGCGCGTCAGTCATTTGCTTTTGTGTGAACGTATCCCCTGCACTCTTGTATTTTCCAATCTGGAAAATGTCGGGATAAATACCCAGCTTGTCGAGGGATCCACGGAAGAACATCACGTCGGCTGCCAGGCCGTTAATGAACAGTTCTCCCGGCGGAGCAACATAGATCTTGTCGCAGGCAGTGGCGATGTAATACTCCTTGTTCATCCCGTAATCCATGTAGGTGTAGACAAATTTGCCCGAGGAGCGAAAGTCGGTGATGGCATCGCGAATCTCCTCAGCCTTCCCCCAACCGGCGCCGGACATATTGACATCGAGGATGATCACTTTAATTCGATTATCGACCTTCGCTTTTTTGAACTGAAGAATAAGATTGGACAGCGACTGCTCCGGGCCGCCAAAAAACTTTCTGAGCGGATCATCGGGGACATAATCCGGCAGAGGCCCGGCGACGCGGAGTTCCAGGGCACTGTTGTTCTCGATGGAAGGTTCGCTGCGCCGGAATGAGGCTACGACCACGGCGAGCCCAATCAGCGCCACTAATACAAGCGCAACTACAATGCTTGTGATAATCAGAACGGTCTTTCGTGTACGCGACATTGCCATAGTATTTCCTGCCTTAAAGTTGGGTGATTAGCCGAAGGTTATTCGTGTTGTGAGTACGCTTGAGGCCCAGAAAAGGTTTAGAAAAGACATATTCAGGAGCAGTAAAGGGGCAGACGGCAAGGGCAGGCGCAGGCGGCAGGGGCAGGCGGCAGCAAGCGTAATAAAGTAGAGAACCTTGATCAAAAATTACGTATTTTCCTGCCGTCTGCCGTCTGCCGTCTGCCGTCTGCCTACTGGCTCTTCACTATCCAGCCGCCTCCGACCACTTCATCTCCACGGTAAAAAACCGTGGCCTGGCCGGGAGTGATTGCCCGCTGCGGCTCATCAAACATAACTCCAACCCGGTTGCCATCCCATGGCGTGATAGTGGCAGGGGCCGCAGTGTGACGATAACGCAGACGCACCTCGGCGCGCACCGGCGCCGTAGGTCCATCAAAGGCCATCCAGTTAACGCCAGCGGCCGTAAATTCCTGACCCAACAACTCGTCCTGATTTCCCACGACCACTCGATTGTTCAGAGCGTCGATGTTGATGACGTAGAGAGGTTGCTCGCGAGCAATGCCGATCCCTCGCCGTTGGCCGATCGTGTAATGATGGATGCCTTTGTGATGGCCCATTACTGCGCCATTTGAATTGATTATCTCTCCTTCGCCAGGCAAGCGTTCCGAGGTATCTTCCGCTTCCAGATAACGATCGATGAAACCGGCGTAGTTGCCGTCAGGAACAAAACAGATCTCCTGCGACTCTGATTTCTCCGCCACCGCCAGACTATGCTCGCGTGCGACCTCGCGAACCTCCGGCTTGGACATTTCGCCCAGCGGAAACATCGAGCGGGAGAGTTGATCCTGTGTGAGCTCCCAAAGGAAATATGATTGGTCCTTCTGAAGATTGCGGCCGCGAAAAAGCCTGTAACGATTAGCCGCCTCATCGTATTCAACTCGCGCATAGTGACCCGTTGCAACTTTGTCGCAGCCCAGGCTTACAGCAAGCCGATCGAGCGAAGCAAATTTCAGCCGGCTATTGCAGGAGACACATGGAATTGGCGTCTCGCCGTTAAGATAACTAGCGACAAAAGGTTGCACGACGTCGCGCTCGAATTCCCTCTCCAGGTTAAGTATGTAGAAGGGAAAACCGAGTTCCTCCGCCACGCGACGCGCGTCGTAAACATCGTCGAGCGAGCAACAGCGCGAAGGAAGTGGCTCACCATTCTCGTCGACACTGATGCCGCGGCGTTGGTTCCACAACTGCATCGTGAAACCGATCAGATCGTGGCCCTGTTCCTTGAGGATTGCCGCCGCTGCGGAAGAATCCACCCCACCAGACATTGCTACTGCTAATTTCATTCCAGTAAATCGTGAATAGTAAATGGTAAATAGTCAAGAAGGGGCTAGAAGGGTACTGGTTCAATTTCAATTCCTTCCGGACCTAACGCAGGATTATGATAGAGATTGAACCAATACCCTACAACCCCCTCGCATTTGCGATTCACATTCGCTCTTTTCGGCGGTGTTCTATATGGAACGATTTTATCCTACGGCTCTCAGCGCCAAAGGCGCGAAATGCAAAAGCCTGGGGTATCGCCCCAGGGAAAGACAGTCGTAATAGCGCTGAAGGCGCGAAATTTCCGGCTGGCGGATGAGCTTCTGTGGGCAATTCACAGTAGTCACCTTCGCTACTCGTTATGTCGCGCCTTCAGCGCTTTCTATCTAAGGTCACATGTCCTGGGGCGATGCCCCAGGCTTTTGCATTTCGCGCCCTTGGCGCTTAATTCGCCCTTCGATCCAAACTAGGGTGCTACCCTCTTTTCCCAACTGTTTGCTGGCGTTTCTACCGGATGCTAAGATTTGTTGTTTGCTTGTAGTGATGCAGTTTGAGTTTGCCCTTAGTACAACGATAGGGCCCTCGTGGGCCCGCCCCAATCGCAATTCAACTGGGCAAACTGCATTAGTACCTTGTTTACTTATACAAGTTGGTTTAGTGGAACTGTGCGGCGCCCGGAAGAACGATTGCAAAACGTACCCGAGATAGTAGAAGAAAAACATGCCAGAACGTGCCATTGAAGAATATAGAGTTGCTGAAGAGCCGTACTATTTGCCTATAGGCCAGGAAGTTGACCTCTTCGAAGCAGCCCACTCGGCCCGCCTGCCGATCATTCTTAAAGGACCGACAGGCTGCGGCAAGACGCGCTTTGTCGAACACATGGCGTGGCGGCTCGAGCGTCCCTTGATCACAGTTGCGTGTCATGAAGACTTGTCGGCCACTGATCTCGTAGGGCGATTCTTGTTGGAGGGTGAAGAGACGATTTGGCACGATGGCCCACTGACCTCCGCAGTGCGCAATGGCGCCATCTGTTACCTCGATGAAGTCGTCGAAGCTCGCAAAGATACCGTCGTTATTATTCATCCGCTAACGGATCATCGTCGCCGGCTACCTATTGAAAAGCGCGGGACCATCCTGGATGCTCCCGCGGATTTTATGCTCGTCGTTTCTTACAATCCGGGCTATCAATCCATCCTCAAGGATTTGAAACAATCAACCCGGCAACGCTTCGTCGCTATTGATTTTGACTATCCTCCGGCTGAAATGGAGACTGAGATCGTGGCGCGCGAAGGTGGAGTCGATGAAGGCACCGCTCGCGATCTGGTACTGATTGGTCAGAAAGTTCGCAATCTCCGCGGCCATGGATTGGAAGAAGGCGTCTCTACACGTTTGCTAATTTATGCCGCACAACTAATCACACTCGGTATCCCACCTGTCACTGCCGCTGACGTGGCCATGTGCTCGCCCATAACTGACGACCGGGAGTTGCAACGCAGCATTCGCGAGATCGTGACGACGGTGATTTAGAGTTCCCCCCCTCGGGAGAAGGGTTAAGGGAGAGGTGAACGACGCGCGTCGGCCCATCGTCCCACTCTGACTCCCCGGCGGTGGGAAGGGAGCCGGAGAGATCAAAGTCAATGGAAAAGTTCGACTCAGAGAAGAAACCAGAGAATGACTCTGGTGAGGAGATTGATTCCAGTTTCCGGAGCCAAGCCTCCCCTGACAGGTTACGCTCAGCCGAGCACCAATCTTTCCTCAAGTTAACTCGCGAGCTGGCAAGTTTGCCGCTCGATCAATCGGCGACAGCGCTCGAAACCAGCGCGGCCATTGCTGCTGTTTCGTTGCGTGCAAGCATTGAATTTCTTCGCGGGGCTCCCGCAGCCGCGGGGGTCCTGAAAACGCCAGAGTTGCGCTCGTGGGGGGAGATGGGCCGGTGGATGGCGATGAGCGACGTCGAAACTGCAATTTCATTTTTCTCGGGAGGCGTCAGCAGCCTCCAGAACATATCTGAACAGGTTCGCGCGTCGGTTTTTCAACTTTGCTTACGGCAGCTCACGCTTTCCTCATCTATTGCAATCGACACTTTTCGAAACGTTCCGGCATTAGGGAAAATAATTAGTGATCCCGTCGTGTTGAGTTCGGTTTTGGATGTTGCCGCCGAAATCGCCCGGCGCTCAGCAAAGCATAGCGCCGAGTTTCTAAGCAAAACTCCCGAAGTCGTCGAACGCCTAAATCGATTCAAAAGCCCTGACGTCACGAAACAAGGGATTAAGCTTGCGGCGGAATTTGCTTCTCGCGCCGGAGGTATTGCAGCTGACGCATGGGCAGCGCTCCCATCCGCATTAGCAACTCTTAATTCGTATGATGCGTTGCGTCTTTTGGATAACACTATGCGTTTTCTTGAACGCGGCGGTGGCTCGGCTCTGCAAGTTCTGGTCACTGGCGGGGAGGTTTTGCGTACGTTACCGGAGATTTTCGATGATTGGCTGAAGCTTTTATGGACAGTCGCTCAGCATGGAAATGCGAGCCTCGTTGCTTTTGTTCGCAGCAGCCCCCGTTTTGTTCGTGGGCTCGGAAGCGAAGCGGATCATGATCGCAAAATTGAACTTGCCACGCGGGTAATTCTGCTGACACGTGAAATCGCGAAGGTCGACGGCGAAGCAGCGCTCGCGTGTTTTCGTTCGAGCTCACTGGCGCTGAGAACAGTCTCAATTGGGCAATTTGAACATTGGGCCCTTCGCGGTCTTTCTTCACACAACAAAGACGCGCGCGCGCGTCGCAGTTATTTTGCGCTCGAAACACGTGGCAGTTACGACGTACTCCGCAGCGGCCGCAATGGGCTTTCATTAGAGAACGTGCGACATTTGTTAATACTGTACATCGAAGGGCTCACTGGCCACGAAGTCGAGATAAGCCCGCTTGCCGCCGTGCCGCTTGAATCGCGAATTGCCGATGGACGCACCATCCATCTTCCCTCGCTGGTGGCGGAATTTAGTGACGACGAACTCGATTTTCGTCTCTACAAAGTGCTGGCTGCTCATGCAGCGGGTCAAATTGAATTCGGAACATCGGAGCGCGGCACAGCGGGTTTGCAAACCGCTTACGCAGCCCTAAACGAAACCTACAGTCCCGCAAACATCGCTGCGCACGACGCCTTCGCATTGCCGGATGAGATGGTTGAAGTAGGACAGGCATTCCTGCCTGTCAATAATCCCGACGGGACGGCCAGTCCCTCGAGTCCAGTGACAGACAGGAATGTCTGTCCTACCGATGTCGACTACGCCCGCGTGCTGCATTTGTTTCCACAGCCCCAGCTTGCCCGCCGGATCTTTGGCACACTGGAAAATTGCCGGATCGATCGCCGCCTTCGCAAGAAATATCGAGGGCTCGCTCGCGATCTTGATTTGATTCGCGAGCACTTACGGCGTGGGCGCCCGTCCGTCACCGAGTTGCCCGCCACACTCGTTCCTTTTGAATTGCTTTTTCAAAGTACGCTGCTGGGTGGCGCGACGGATGATGCGCGGCGGTTTTACGCTCAGATTGTTTCCGAGCTTGAAACGGTAGCGTCGGAGTATCTGTCAAGCCCTTCGGCCAGCGTCGCCGACAGCTTAATGGCGACAAGCCGAGTTTATTCGTTGTTTCAAGCCGTGGCTCCTGACGATGATTCTGTCAAGGAGATGGAGACGCGAGAAGAGCCTTCCGAAACACAAGAAGAAAACTCTATAGCGACGGAAAGTTTCAACCGGCGGCATTCCGAACAAAAACCACAACGCCGTGACGTTCGCGAGCTTTTCAACGCCTGGAATGATCCCGACAGTGAGGGGGAACCAGACGAGCTTGACGGCGCCGAAGCGTGGACGGAGGCTGAACTTCCGGAACAGATGATCGAAGAAGGTGAAGTTGCCTACAACTATGACGAGTGGGATCGAGAGTTAACCGATCATCGCATCGGTTGGTGCCGGGTTGTAGAAAAACGAGTAAAGCATGGCGATAGAATTTTTGTCGAGCAAACGCGCGAGCGCCACAAGGGTGTGATTTCTTCCATCCGCCATCAGTTTCAGTTGATGAAGCCTGAAGATTTGCTCCGTGTCACAAACGAGTTGGAGGGTGAGGAGTTTGACCTGAATGCCGTGATTGATCACGTCATTGACAGGAGAGCAGCCAAGGTCGGAGGTGGCCACCAATCCGAGCGCCTGTACATCAGGCGTTTGCGCCGGCGGCGTGATGTAGCCGTCTCTTTTCTGTTAGACCAATCTTCCTCAACAGCGCGCACAATTGGACGACATCCTCTGCAGCCGTATACGCGTCCGGGCCGGCGCATTATCGAGATTGAAAAGGAAGGCCTGGTGTTGATGAGCGAGGCGCTGGAGGCTGTCGGCGATGTCTATTCGATTAATGGCTTCACTTCCGAAGGCCGTCGCAACGTGAAGTTTTACGTCGTCAAGGATTTTGATGAAAAGTATTCGGACGAAGTAAAGCAACGAATTGGCGGGATAACTTTCCAGAACAACACTCGTCTGGGTGCGGCAATACGCCACGCGACAGCGAAACTTGCGAAGCAGGAGGCACGCACGCGCCTCTTGATAGTTTTGTCTGATGGGCGACCCTATGATCACGACTATGGGGATGCGCGTTACGCGCGCGAAGACACGCGCGAAGCATTGAGGCAGGCAAAAAACCAGGGCATCACACCTTTCTGTATTACCATCGATCGCGAGTCAGAGGCTGAACTGCGCGACCTCTATGGCGAGATTGGCTACACGATCATCGACGATGTGCTTTCGCTTCCTGAGCGCTTACCCGGAATCTATCGAAGGTTGACAACTTGAGAGTTGGCGCACCAGCGGGGGCATGCCCCCTTCCTGACCTGTGAGACTTTTTTGACTTGATCGGTCCTTTAAGTTTTGAGAGCTTCTCAAGACGACTTGAGACCTTCTTAAAGATAAAAACGCAATCGACCAGGTAAACCATTCATCTCAGATCAGCTCAGGGTTGGGAAGGGGGGCATGCCCCCGCTCTTGTCTGTTTCGGTCCAGTAGCGTGTTGAGGTCACTTCTCCCCAAAGCCGCCGCCGCCGGGAGTTTCGATTCGTATTCGGTCGCCGGCTTCCAATTCCCAACTTCCCTTCGATCCAATCTTGCGTGCCTGTCCATTGTGGACGATTGCGGCGTTGCCGGGTTGGCCGTCCTCACCTCCGGATAATCCATAAGGTCCATGGTTCCTTCTGTCCGCCAGCAAGGACATGCGCGCCGGGACGAGCGTTTCAATCTCGCGAATCACGCCATCGCCACCCTCACGTTTCCCTTTTCCTCCCGAGCCCTTGCGAATCTTGTATTCGCGCACGCGTAGCGGATAAGCATACTCAAGGGCTTCAGCCGGCGTGTTGAGGCTGTTAGTCATATGCGTGTGGACCGCACTCATGCCATCCTGCGTTGGTCGCGCGCCCATGCCCCCGGCGACGGTTTCGTAATAGGAAAACTCGCGGGGGATAAAGCCAGGGCGTGAATCAATTCCGCCAACGGTCAGATTGTTCATTGTCCCCTGACTCGCGGCCGGGATGCGTTGAGGCAGGGCCTGGGCCAATGCTTTGAACAGAACATCAACGATGCGTTGCGACGTCTCGACGTTGCCGCCAGCTACAGGCGCCGGATGCACAGCATTGACTACCGTGCCCTTGGGTGCGATGACTTCGATAGGCTCCATCAAACCCGCACTCGCAGGCACATCTCCATCGAGCAAACAGCGAAAGACATAGGACACGGCGGAGACGGTAATTGCTTCGACAGCGTTGATTGGACCAGCGACTTGAGGGGCGCTGCCGGTAAAATCTACGATTGCATACACTCCTTTGATATTGATTCGCACTCTAATCGGAACTTCTCGATCGGTTACACCGTCGTCATCAAGGATGTCTTCTGCTTCATACCTGCCATCGGGAATCGAGCCGATTGCATGTCGCATGAGCCGTGCGGAATATTCGATCAAATGCGTTGCATAGTCAGCGGCTTCTCGTGCGCCACGGCGTTCCACAATTTCGCGGAGACGCGCAGCACCCGTTTTGAGGGAACCAATCTGCGCTTGAAAATCGCCGCGACGTTCATCGCGGCTACGAACGTTCGCCAGGATGAGGCGCATTAAGTCTTCATCTAACTCACCACCACGCACTAGACGGATCGGAGGGATGCATAAGCCTTCACCGTAGATATCCGTCGCGAGCCCCATCGACCCCGGCGTCGCCCCACCGACGTCCGCATGATGTGCGCGATTGGCAACGTAAAACATTAGGGGAAAAGGGGAAGGGGCAAAAGGGGAAGTGGCCAAGATTCTCGATCTGGACTTTCTTGGTTTGCCTATTACCCTGTTTCCCCGTTCCCCTTTTCCCCCCTTTCCCCCTTCTGGCCACACGCCCAACACCAGTGTTACGTCGGGCAGATGTGTGCCGCCGGCAAACGGGTCGTTCAGAGCAACCACGTCTCCGGGTTTGGGATCGATTTCTTTCAAGGCTGCAGCCACGGCCATCGGCATTGACCCTAAATGCACCGGCATGTGATCGCCCTGAGCGATCACTCGGCCCTTTCGATCGAACACCGCGCATGAGTAATCTCGACGCTCCTTGATATTTGGCGAAAAGGAAGTGCGCCTGAGCGCTATTCCCATCTCTTCCGCGACTGACGTATAGAGCGCGCGATAGATTTCCAAAGTTGTTGGATCGAAGCGCTTCATAGTTCAAACCGCTGCCAATGCGCCAAGTGCGCCATGAATCTATGACTAACTGGGCTACGCGCAGTAAGGAAGGGCGGCTTCCACCCCAGCGGGGCTGCCCCGCTGGGGACCCCGGGCTTGCCCCCGCTCTGCTTTAAGCTCATTCAGCCCTTCTTCTCTATATTCTCGACTTGCGCCCTGGTCTGATACGAACGATCCAGGCGCAGCAGCGGGGGCATACCCCCTTCCTGACCTCAGAGGTTATCTGAGTTCAATTATCAAATTCGCGTAGCCATCAACTTCAGTCTGAGCGCCCGGCTGAATCAGAGTCGTTGAAGAGTACTCCGTGATAATGCAGGGTGCGTGGAGCCGCGCCCCAGCCGGCAACTCATCTCGATGGTAGACTGCAACTCGGAGCTTCTTACCGGTTAAATATGCTGTTACATATTTAGAAGGTCTGGCGTGGTTCTTCTTACGAGAAACCGTACTGCGCCTCTGCGATAACTTCTCCACAATTCCGATAGAGCGAACGCGCGCGCTAACAACTTCCACGATATTTGACTGCTGAGCGTACCCATAACGCTCGAAATGCGCACGGTGAAAACCTGCGGCTGGATCCGCTTTTGTATATTTGATTTGCAATTCAAACGACTGGCCCTTGTAACGCAAGGCGAGTGAACGCTCGTGACGCTGTTGTGATTCTTGAAACCCTTCGCGGCGAAGGGCCGCGGCCGCCTTCCGTTCCATCTCCTTGAAAGTCTTGTCTAAACTCTTTTCAACTCCAGGAGATATCTCCAACATTGTCGTCCGGCTCTGGTCTTTGACAACATCGGCCGTAAGCACTCCGATTGCTGATAGAGCCCCGGCGAAGTTTGGCACGATGACACGAGGAATGCGCAGCGTCTGCGCCAGCTCGACTGCGTGAAGACCGCCGGCACCCCCAAAGGGAAGCAACGCAAACTCACGGCTGTCGTATCCCCGCTCAACCGAGATTCGTCGAAGGGCTCGTTCCATGTTTGTGTTCGCGATGGTTAAGACTCCCTGCGCGGCTTCAATCATCGTCACTTTGCGACCAGCCGCTTTGCTCATCTCAGACGCGAGTTGGTCGAAAGCTAATCGCGAACGGTCTTCATCGAGCGCGAACCCTCCGCCAAGCAAACCAGCACCGCCAAAGTGTCCGAGTACAAGGTGGGCATCAGTCACTGTAGGTAA
>JALYXE010000398.1 GCA_030947265.1 Acidobacteriota bacterium | reverse complement strand
TAAATACTGGGTTATCTCGTTTCGTCTCGCCTTGTTGATGCCCCTCAAACCGGCTCATAATCTGTTGGTTCGGGGTTCGAATCCCTGCGGGGGCACCACATCAAGGCAGTGAGCGGTGAGCTTTTGTTCGTAGACACTGACCTTCAACACTGAGTCGATCTGATGCGGCAGTCCATCCGCAGCACCGACCCACGCTTTGCCGGTGCTGGTGGCGGACTGCCTGACATATCCATTTCCATGCTCAACAACCTACTGTTTACGGTCCTTCAGATTCTGCATATTGAGTTCTTTATAATCCGGTGGTATCGCGAAGAGCGAATCATCCAACGGTTTCCGTTCGATCCTGGTGGCTTCCATCGTCATATGGACCTTTCCGTCCTCCATCGCTGTCATCTTTAAGGGAAACGCACCGCCCTGGAGGAACTTCACCCATTCGGGATGGGCAGCCGCCGCGGCAAGGAGTTTGGGATTGAACATGAGACTCTTCATTGAGCCAAAACCACCTGCTGTTTGACCTCCCATGCCGAAGTAGCCGAGCCCTTTTGCCACGCACATGTCCATGTCTTGCTTGTCGCCTATCAACCAGTGCTCGCAACTGTAGCCGGCGATCGTTTCCGTTTTGCCTGTCGGCGTGAGTTTGGGAAACTTCGTTTCTTCTTCTTCGCCTTTAGGTTTCTCTTTTGTCGCTTCCCTCAAGCTTGCGGCTGTCTCCTTCAGATCCGTCGTCATGTACATCTTCCGCGACGGTATAAGCGTCGTCATCTTCGCCCCTTCCAGATCCCAGAGCATCACCCCTTGTCCCTCAGGACTTGCGGCAACTTTCATTTCGATGCGGGTGTGTTTACCTTTGAGAAAGTAGGTCATTCCCGCCCCTTTTTGATTCTCGCTATCTATCTTCATGGCGATGATTCCTTCAAACTCTCCACCAGGCACCACTGAGGAAAGAGATGAGCTTGGCTGGTCAGTCTTGCGACAGGAGGCAGCCAAGACCACAACAGACAATAGTGTGATCGATAGGAGCGTCTTGAGTGTGTCACTGGTCCTTCGTCGAAACATAAGTGCTCTCCTTTGCTTAACGAATGTTGAGCGAGGTGGTTACGCAGCAAGCTTCATCATTCTACTGCGGAGCGGTTTAGGTCAACAATTATGTTCGATTGCACTCCGTCCACTTGCGGTCGGCGCACTCCAAGGAAAACCGGTCGACCTCAAAAACCCCGTCGAGGGTGTCGCTGATCCGCCGCCGTTCAAAGGATCACTGTGCGAGCAGGGTGTGCGCGAACGACGAAAGCCCTTGCTTGACCATCGCGTCGTCCGCGGGCGCCACGTTGCTCGCCCGGAAGGTAACCACGATCGGCCCCTTCACCGCCTCGAACAGCACCTTCGCTGTCGGGAGGCCGGCGCCGGTGGGCTCGGATTGGTAGAAGGCTTTCTCCCCCACGCTGGCGACGTCGGTCCGCGTGCCCCCTGGTGCGAGGTACGCATTTCTGTCCGTGTCGACCTGCACGCCCGCGTTGCTCGCCGGATCAGCGCAAAAACGGATCAGCTCGACGAAGCCGCCGTTGGGGCCGGTGCCGTTGTAGTCGCACGTGTCGCCGCTGTTGGGCCCGGTG
The DNA here is from genome assembly GCA_030947265.1 of Acidobacteriota bacterium. Lineage (GTDB taxonomy): Bacteria > Acidobacteriota > Blastocatellia > Pyrinomonadales > Pyrinomonadaceae > PSRF01. The sequence goes on along the minus strand of JALYXE010000398.1, from coordinate 8,904 downwards.
CCGCTGCTCGTCGGCGAGCTGCTGGTCAACATCTTGTTCGTCGCCGAGTTCACCTGTGCCAAAGGAATGACGGTGCAGATCGCCACGTTCGTGCACGGACCGCCTCCCGTGCCCCCATCGCCGGCTCGCGGTGAGCCTGAACCGGTTTTCCGTGACTGTCCCAGGCTGCATGCAGTCAGCGACACGGCCGCCAACACGAGTAGAACTTCCTTCCATTTAGAATCAAGTGTCTGTCTCATGACTTCCTCCATAGAAGTTTTGCTGGATTCACAGCCGACCAGCGCGACTGCGCTCGGCGCAACTATTTCCACGTCGCAGGGCAGCTGCGGCGCCGTCTTTGTTTTCGTATTCGATCTTTTGAAACGTGAACGAGACTTCTTCCGTCGGCTGAATCCCTCCGTTTATTGTCTTAACGGATGAAATGATTCCGTTAGTGAGCCGCACCGTTTGATAGACTTCGGTGCCTGTGCCAACCGCGCGCGTGAATTCGAACACCACTGAAGTGAGCGAGTCGCCGCTCGCCGCAGCTTTCACAAAAAACGGAGACGCCTCATCTAAATTTCGAACTATTACAACTGGTTCGTTTATTCGTCGCATTGCGGCGCGGCCTCCGCTTGCTCCGCGCGCACTTGTTGCCGCTCCCGCCGCCGCCATGCTCGTCATCGATCCACCGGCGAGATCGCGCGGCGACTGAGAATACCGAAACTCCTGCGCCTCGGTCTTCACTGGTCCCTGGTTTGACGAAATCGTGATGAATATGCCGCCCGCTGCGAGAGTTGAACCACACATCACCAAAACTGCCATTGCCAATCCGACAAGTTCTTTCATGATGGATCTCCTTATTTTAATCCTTTTGGAATGTTCCCTCTCCCTGTGCGAGAGGGGTGGGGGCCTTAGCGCATCGCCAGAACCCTACCCTAGGCCCCTCCCCAAAGGGGAAGAGAAGCGTAGTTCTATCCGCGATTAACGCGCACTTGCTCGCGACGCTCGATGTCATTGCCTTTCTCTTCGCTGAACGGCCGGCACCAGGTGTAGTTCGCCGCGAAATGGACCATTTAAACTCTGCTCGCCCCAGTTGATGGTCGCGTCACCTGTGCCCATTGCTCCTACCCACACACCACCGCCGTGGGTTGAGATGACAAGCCCATCGAGCGTTGGTCGGGCATTCGGCACTGCCGAATCCGACGGCCGCAGCACGCCGATCAAGATGCCGGTTATTCCATCACCGTTGACGTTGGTGAGCGTGAATACTCCGCCCCAGGCATTGGTATTCGCCGGATCAAGTTGATTCAGTTGCGAGAAGAAGCTGGCGGCGTCGAACCTCAGGTTGCCTTCCCTTGAGAATCGCACGCTGCCGTCAGCGAAAGCCGGAAGGTACTCAACGGCCGTGGGATCGTTGGCTAAACCGGTGATGTTCGCCTCGAGTCGCGTAATATCGCCAAAGGGAGAAGGCGAACGGAGCGTCTCCAGCGTCACACCGGGCAGATTGTTTACGTCCTCGCCGCCTGCACCCAGCTGCATCTCCTGGTCGATAATCGCGATGAATGGGCTCAACACGTCAGCCCCGACACCGTTGTAGGTCTGAATTTCGGTGAACGTCACACGGCCATCGCCATTGACGTCTAAATTGCCGAAGGCGCGACGTAGTGTGTTTGGAGATTCGAGACGGCGCGCTATTTCCGGCACGTCTGCTGGCCATTGAAGTATCAAACGGAAGAGTGTTGGGATTGCGCGGTCACGAATGTTTGCGAACATCTGCTCGTGCACAGAGTCCGCTTCCAGTAATGGCGCCGTAAAAATGCCGCCGCTTGGATCTGTGAGGCACTTGGTTGAACCAGTCTTGCCAACCACTGCGGGCCTGCCCGTTGCGGTGAAAGTCTGAGCCGAGTTGCCCAGATTGATCTCAAAGAAGTATCCGTTGTTTTGTCTTAACGTACAGCCAGGGTCGCCGCATAAAAACTCTCCGCCCAATCCAAGCTCGTCGAAAGAGCCCGAATAAGCTCCGTGGCTCCTGAAGAAGGACTTCTCGGCGCCCTGTATGAGGCCTTTATATAGAGAGATGTGCGGCTACCGGGGCGGCGGGTTCATTCACTTAAACACTTACTAGCGCAGACGACAAAGCGCCCGATCACATTCTCCTCATTTTGGCGACCCGCAATGCCTACAGCGCCGGCAGCAAAGTTACGTGCGGGATCGGTCAGCACGCCCAGTGGGTAGGGCGCTCCCGTCTCGCTATCCTCGATCTCAACGGTTATCGCATAATCAACCATCTTTATAGTGACAGCAAAGAATTGACCGGCCCCCATCGCTTTTCTACCATCCCGGGGAATCGGGATGGCCAGAATACGTTGCTCTACGCCATTCTTCACGACGAAGAGGCGTACCATGTAAGGCTCATCGGATTTTTCGCCAGTCAACTGAAGCAGGTAGTAATTCTGCGAATCTTGGGCGCGTAGAGCGAATGAGAGCGCGAATCCATTGAGCATCTTCGCGCTGCTGGAAAGTTTGAAATCCTTATAGTGACGATAACTCTCTTCTCGCGGGAGCGCTACTCCAGGCCCTTTGAGCGAGAGGTTTTTTTTTGAGTCGGCCAGCCAGCCAGCGGGCATATCCCAGGCCTGAAGTTCCGCGCTTGTCCATGTAGGTGACAGAGTGTCCGTGGTGAAGACGATTCTCTTGAGCGGGACGTCAAGCACCGTTTGATCGGCTGTCAACGAAAAGGTATTGCGCATGGTTTCATACCCGAAGTCGGCGGGGATGATCTCTACCACATACGTTCCCCTGGGCAAATCAAGTTTGACGCTCCTATTCTGGATCGGCGCCACGTTGCTTAGCGGCTGGCCTTGTGGCGCATACTTTAGCTCGCCCGCGCTAATGTTGGTATTGATGGTTACTGAGTAGAGGATGGGTCGAAAAATCAGCGTTGCAGATTGGCTCTTGTTTGCCGCGATAATCACTTCCGTTTCCACTGGGTGGTGTCCGTCGAGCGTGCCTGCCACACGGTAGCGTCCCGGTTTGAGGTCATTAAAGATAAAAAGGCGCGCTTCGGCCGGCACGATACCTTGCTGCCCCTCGCCCTTTTTAACCTTGATAGGCTCTACGAGGATGGTGGCGTTAGATTCAGCTGCGACGGAGAGTGAACCAGTGGTGGGCGTAACTCGCTCAATAACAGTCTTGATAACGGTTTTTACCGCTGCGTTTGTGCGCCGTGAGGGCGACGCGCCACCACCACTTGGGCCAGAGGCTTTAGTGCTGCCTGTGCCACCGACCTTTTGGCCCGTCATGACGGAAGACGCGCTGATTGCAAGCGCCAAAGTTGCAGCAACCATTATGATTCGTGACATTCTCACCGCTTAAACCGCACACGAAAATATCGAGGAACGGAGCCTATTAAAATTCCGACGCGAGGTGAGCCTCAGACCGCTCCGAGAATACCATACCTCGCGTCAGCAATGAATCCGCGTTTAGAAGGCCAATTTCAAACCGAATTGAATGCGCCGATTCGGCGTAAGCGTGTCTGTCGCTTTACCGAATCCCGGATCCTCCAGGAACCGCACCGGGCTGGCAAAGTTTGCGCGGTTGAAAAAGTTGAAGACCTCAGTCCTAAAGATCAACTTGGTTTGCTCTGAGAAGCGGAACGTCTTAATCAGTGCCACATTGGTGAGCCACAGGTTACTCGCGCGGAACGTGTTGCGCGGTACCGCGCCGTCCTGGCCTATAGGAGCCAGCAGAGTGGCAGGATCAACAGTCAAGCGGAGAGGTCGGGAGCGATCACCGGTCATTACTATTCCCGTCGTAGAGTTCAGTCGATCCGTCAGATTGCCGTCCAGGTTGACATCGTTAATGCTGTTGACGGTGAATGGCTGTCCGGTTTGAAAAGCACCATTGCCGGCAATCTCAGTTCTATCGAAAAGGAAGCGCAGAAAAGCGTTGCGCTTACCCCAGCTGGAAAGGTCCGTAATGTAGTTATAGGCGACACGATGGCGCACATCGAAATTGGCCGGGCCGCGCTCGCCAGCAAGCGTCAAGCTGTTCTGCGGCAAGGCTGATGCTCCGGCGAGATCAAAAACGTCCGAGACATCATCTGTCACCTTCCCGAAGGTGTAGTTGGCTTGAAACTGGGTGGCGCCGAGCAGGTTGTAACGTCCGCGCAGTTGGACTTGCAACGCGTCATAACGTGAGCTTGCGGTCGTCTGGAAGATAGTGATCGCGCCGACACCGGGAACAGGCCGTCCGCCTGTAATAGCGCCAGTGGTTGGGTTGAAACGTGAACCGGGTTGAAGCGCAAAGCCGAAGAGGTCCGGCGTAAATGAAAGCGCATCGATAGCCGTAGGGACAATGAAAGCGTTCGGTCCCAGATTTGGCGTGGTAACGCGAAGCAACTTACGTCCCTGGGTACCAACATAACCCACGGAGAGGACCATACTCCGGCTTAGCTCTTGTTCTACGGTGGCAGCATACTGATGGGCCATCGGCGTCTCCAGTTGTCGTGCTGGAAGCGTCGGGGCAATGCCGCTTTCGGTCAGCGAGCCAGTCGAGGCCAAATTAACCAAATCAACAAATCTCGCCAGTGTGATTCCGGTTAGGTCGGGTCTATTCAAGGTGCCGGGTTGCACAGGGAAAAAAAATTGGGAAGATGGGTTAAAGCCAGACAACCTGTTGAAATTCCTGCCGAATCCTCCACCCGCGAAGTCTGCCGTAATAAAAGTCGGGAAAACGCTGCGCGATTGGCTGACAACTGCGCCAAGAATCTGGTCGTAAAAGAGGCCATAACCAGCCCGGATAACGGTGGCTCGATCTCCAAACAACCTGGGTGAGTAAGCCAACCCGACGCGGGGCGCGAAGTTGTTGCGATCAGAATCAAAGATTGTCTTACGACCTCCCAGGAAATTCGACAGACCTGGCAGCAGGCTCAAGCTGGGACTGCTGAAAGTACTCTCGATGAGCTTGTTTTGCTCGCGTGGCGGCGTGTTGTTTTCGTAGCGCAAACCATAAGACAAGGTGAGGTTTGGCTTGACGTGCCACTCGTCCTGACCGAAGAAGTCCCATTGATAGTACCGCAGATGAATGCTGGAGCTGCCGGTCGTATTGAAGGTCAGTTTGAAGCCACTGGGGGCGCCGGCTGCCGCCAGGCTGACGCCAGGGATAAAGCGCCCCAGCGTGATTTGAGTATTCCCCAAATTAGAGAAGGTTAACTGGGGTCCACCGCCAAACGTGATTATTGGGCGCGCGTTAAGAGGCAAGTCGCTATTGAGTTCGGTGCGCCGAATGTCGGTACCGAAAGCAAAGCTATGCTGGCGCACATGCATCGTTAGAGTGTCGGCAATCTGGTAGGTATTGTTAATTCGTCGTTGCGGAAAGTTGAAAACATCTACCCCAACCGGGCTGAAGCCGGCAATGTTAACCTGGCCCACAGGGCCGAGCAGGTCCTCTGTTGTTTTAAACTCGGGAAAGGATCCAAAAATGATCGGACCAGTGTTGGGAACCTGAAAACCCGCTGGCAGAGTGAAATTTCCCGAAAAAGGTGCGTTCAAAAGGAATCGTCCATCTTCCGGATTATTGAGGGGGACGCCTGTGGGAATCAGGAAGCTTCGGTCGGCAACCTCCTCGAAATTGAGACGGGTGCGACCGTAGGAGAGACGGATCTGATTGTAGACCGGGTTTGTGGAGCTCGGGTCGCTCAACTCACTGTTTAAGAAGGTCGAGAAATTCTGTGTCCGCACGCGCGGTCTGAGAGTCGAGAAGATAGCACCGCCCGTCGCTGGGATTTCTCGCCAATCCTGGGTGAAATTGTAGCGAGCGGTAAACGATTGCTGCCTTTCCCGAAGTCTGAAGTTCGCGTCCAGCTTGCCGGACGCAACCCTGCCCTGAGCACTCGCCGGCAGTGTCTGGGTGAAGGTGTTGGGCCCATAGACGCCGTTCGGGTTATTGGGATAGGGAAAGAGACCGAAGACTGCGTCACCTTGCTCGCTGGTAGGAAAAAAGATATTCGGAGAACCAACTGGAAATATCCCATTGATGTCTGGCAGTGGCGTGGCTGAAACTCCGGTCGCTCCTGTATTCCCAAAGCCACGCTGGCTAACGGTCGGCACGGCAAAGCTCACCTCTTTGGCAGCGTTCAGGACCTGCCCCTCCATCGAGAAGAAATAGAACATGCTGTTACCGGGTCGGGCTGATGTTGCGGGCACGAGCGGCCCGCCAATCACGAGTCCGCCTTGACCCAGCGTAAATGAGTCTTTGCCTCCACTTTGGTTTAGCACCCGAACCTGTCTGCTTGACGCCGAAGCAATGCAGCTGGACCTTCGGTCCTCGTCAAAAGAATCGAAGGTTCCACAATTCAAAACGGGTTGGTTATTACCCCCAAACAGCGGTAGAAGAGCATTGCCGTTGGTAGTATCGAAGAAGTTGCGCGCATTCAACTGGCTTGAATTCAAGAGCCCGAATATTGTCGCGTGAGTCTCGTTCCCACCCGATTTCGAGATCGCATTGACCTGCGCGCCAAAGTTGCGACCAAACTGCGCCGGCGCCAGCAATGTAATCATCTGAAACTCTTTGATGGATTCAATCGGCTGCGGTACGAGTGCGAAGAAGCCCTGACGGCGCACACCGATGTCTTCGTCGTTATTGTCCGAGCCGTCGACCGTGAAGTTATTGGCGCGGGAACGCAAACCGTTAACTGAGAATTGTCCCGCGGAACCAACACCCGCGCCGACTCCTGGGCCTGCCACGCTGCCTAGTGTTTGGGGCGGTGGGGCCACGCCCGGCAACAGAAGGCCCAATTCGTCAAAAGTGCGCGTGAGCGTTGTTGCGCCCAACGGCAAGGTCGAGACCTCTTTTTCTGTGTAGGTGCCGCCGCGCCGCGCATCGATCGTGTTGATCTCCGCCAGAATGCCGGCTTCGTTGCGGGAGGTGGCAGGGACGCTCTGAGTTGGCTCACCTGCCGCTATTGGCGTTGGACCCGCTATTGGCGTTGGACCCGCTACCGGCGCCGGAGTTGCGGTGGCGGTTTCCGGAACCAGCGGAACCGGAGGAAGCACGACCGTGGGTCTCAGGGCGGGCAACGACCGTTGCAAGCTCTGAGCGAAATAACTCGGCTTCGAAACGGTAATCGTATAGTCTCCGGGAGGCAGGAGGCCCTGGCGGAACCTGCCAGCCGAGTCGGTCTGCTTGGCCAAGGGGACGCCGGTTTCTTGATTAATGATTCGTATCGTCGCCTCCGCTATAGGCGCGCCAGTTACGCTATCTCTGACCTCTCCTTCAAAAGAGCCGGTAACATAGTCTTGCGCGGGCGCGAGCCGTAGGGGTGTTAAGCATATGAAAAAGAACAAAACGATTGAAAATAACCAATGGATGAGTCCGAGTTGCTTTTTCATCTTTTCACCTTTCGGGACAGGCCGGCAGTTGAGAGATGGAGAAATTTGCTACCAGTTAGCGAGTGGTCGGCTTCAGTTTCAAAGGAAATGAGCGGACACCAAAACAATAAAAGAACCAGCCGGAGATGCGCCGCCCTTGTGGTGCTACGGCGAGCAGCGAGAACGGCCCTGGCATTGAGCAATCTTGTTCGCAGAATGTAAACTCCCATAATATGAATTGTCAACAGAATTGTAATTCGACAAATTTGTCATGAAGGGCAGGCATGCGGTGAAGTGCTGGTTCTCTGTCCTCGCAGCGGCCGGCAATATTCTCGCCGCGTAGTTCAATAATGAAGCAGTTCGATCTTTTTCCGTCAGGTATGCTGGTGCCACTCTGACAAGGAGGGCTACAGACGGTGGGGATCTAAGAAAGGGCGGATTGCGCTCGGAGGCAGGAGAATGACGACGGAGCGAAGAATAGACTGTGAGAGAGGCACTTCGAATTCTTGCTTGACGGCCTGTGGGCCGTTATAATTTTCCCACGATACGTGAACTTTTCGGGCCTCGCGGGCCAAAGTTGCTGAGAGGTTGCGCGCTCTAACTGAAATATTGCGCTGAGATATCGCACACATTCCGGCGCAAAGTTTTCTCCTGCTAAGTGAGCGCTGCCTTTAGTTCCTTAGCCACCTGCGCGGACGATAGCCAGCCTCTATTGGACCAACTCAACGAATGAAAGAATGTCCGGCTTGTAGACATTGCTTCCCCGATCATTTCCACAACTGTCCCAGTGACGGTGATCTGTTGACATTTTCCATCTCGGGCGAACCCTTGCTCGATGGCCGCTATCAACTCGAACGGCGCCTTGGGCAGGGCGGCATGGGGATTGTCTTTCAAGCGCGTCATATCTTTCTTAAGACCTCATATGCCATCAAAGTCATCCTGCCCGATCTGGTCGGCAACGATCCCATGCTGGTGACGCGCTTTCGTCAGGAAGCGATGGTCGCGGCGCGCATAGGTCATCGAAACATCGTCAACGTCACAGATTACGGCGTGGTGGGTGGCAAGATGCCGTATTTGGTGATGGATCTTATTAAAGGCAGATCGTTGCACGACCACCTGACGGCTGAGGGCCGACTCTGCGCAGAACCTGCGCTCGAGATCATGGCCGCCTTGTGCGCCGGTGTTGGCGCGGCGCATCGGCAGGGGATCGTACACCGCGACCTGAAGCCGCTCAATGTCATGCTACAGGACGGCGTGCCTATGAGCGACGCGGTCAAGGTGCTTGATTTCGGCTTGGCCAAGATCAAGTCAGGCGAGTTGCTTGGCTCGTTCGTGGCGGCGCAAACCACAGGGTTAATGGGATCGCCCTACTACATGGCTCCCGAGCAGTGGTCCGACGAAGAACCCGACGCGCGCGCCGACATCTACAGTTTGGGTGTAATTCTCTTTCAGATGCTCGCAGGAGAAGTGCCCTTCAAAGGCCCTTCGCTCCCCTCCATCATGAAGAAACATCTCACCGACCTGCCGCCCCGTTTCGCCACACTGGGTGTAA
>JALYXE010000385.1 GCA_030947265.1 Acidobacteriota bacterium | reverse complement strand
GTCCTTTAGAGGTAAAATCCTGCGGGTAATCAACAACAAAAGTCTTCTCGTCGTCAGCCTTCACCCCAATCAGGTTGTCCGTAAATTCCTGTTGAACGCCCTTGCCGCCAAGCGTTACCTCAACCTCATCGGCCTTAAGATTCTCTTCTTCCGGAGGCTCTAGAAACTTTCCTTCGAAATTGACAGTCACGGTGTCGCCGAGCGCAGCGCCACGGTCTTCCACCGGCTGCATAGTGGCCGATGTTTCCCTTAAGGCCTCGAGCATTTCATCTACGTTTGTTTCTGTGATAGGACGAATCTTGCGCACAGCTTCGATGCTTTTGTAATCTTTCAGTTCAACTTTGGGCAGGATCTCGACATTCACCTTAACGGATATGGGTTCTTCGCCAAATTTCTCCAGCGTTTCGGTATTGTCGAGTTGAACGTCAGGCTCACCCAGTGTGGTTAGTTCGTGCTTATCGATCGCCTGGTTGACTGCCTCTGGAACCAGCTCTTGAAGCGCCTGTGCACGGATTTCATTTTTGAATCGCGTGCGCACGACGGCGCGCGGTGCATGGCCCGGACGAAAGCCCGGCACCTTCGCCTGTTTGGCATAGCGATCGCTAATACGATCGTAGGTCGCGCGTACGGCGGCCTTATCAATCTCGATTTTGATCTCCTTCCGCGTTGGGGAGACATCTACACATTCAGTCTTCATAGATTTTTAGCACTGAGCAATCAGCAAACAGCAAACAGTGAACAGCAGACAGCAAACCGAAGTCAGTCGTTATAGAGGCTCCGCATTCATAGAGGCCCCGCATTCTTCACAGTAAAAGAACTTGCCCAAACCGTAGACGCTTCCGGATTCCGGCTGATTGCTGATTGCTGATTGCTGTCTGCTGTTTGCTTTCTTGATGCGAAAGGGGGGACTCGAACCCCCACACCTTGCGGTACCAGATCCTAAGTCTGGCGCGTCTGCCAATTCCGCCACTTTCGCTCGCGTTATTCTTGCGATTAAGTTCTCAAGTCGCAAAAAAAAGAATATCACGTACGACTTGTCTTCGTCACAGAGGCAATTGCTCGGGTGCGGGTGTAGAATCGAACTCATGTAGATTTCGATACAGAAATTGGCCACTCGGCTCCAGGGGAGCCGAATGTTTATAGCCTAACGTCACCTCACAATCGTTCGCGAGAAACGAAATGCGGACATTTCGTTTCTCGCGAAGAAGTCAATGACAAGTTCGTTGCTATAAACATCTCGCTCCTACGGAGCGAAACCGCCAAAGGGCGAATGAAAGTGTCGACCCGAGGCGAGTTGGTGATCGTTAGGAGCCACTTCAAGCGACTCGATAGGTCGTCCTGGATTGGCCCAGGAAGTCCTTACTAGTGACCCTGGTAATAAGGCCGGAACGCTCCAGTTCAAAGTAGGCGCGTTGAACTTCGCCTTTATCAACAGAAAGCTTTTGCGCCAGCGCGGCTGGCGAGGGTAGTTCTTCTCCTGAAGCTACGGATTTATTGCTAATCCGATCTTCAATTTGTTCGCGCACCTGCGCGTATACCGGTCCTTGAGACAAATCCTTTAGTTCAATGTTCATAGTGGAATCTCAGCTTGGTATAAATTCAAAATCAAAGCGGAAATCAGTGCCGGCAATCCCGTTCTTTTGTAACGCAAACTGTTAATTGCCCCCAATGGCGCTGCCGGGTTGCGGCACATTCTGGACCGCAAGCAGCTTGCTTTACACTCACTTCGAGCGCTCTCGCACCTAGAGCGTCCTCGTCACCTTTGATAACGATCGGGGCTGGTCAGGATCCAGCCCCTTCGCGTCGGCCAGCAGTGCGGCGAATAGTTGCCCGGGAATTATATAAGGAATGGGCGCCACAAATTCGTCAATCTCTTTAGGCATGATAATTGAGCGAGAACCATCTCCCGCAGCTTCAATGTCACTGGTTATCACCAGGGTATCGGCGCGCAACTCTCGCAAACGGTGTATAAGATTCTTAACGCCCGGCAACATTACGCCGGGAGGCGCGAAAAGAATCACCGGAAAATGACGTTCCACCATCGCCACCGGTCCATGAAGGAAATCTGCGGAAGAAAAACGCTCGGCTACGACGTAACACGTCTCCATTAACTTGAGCGCCAGCTCATATGCGTTTGCATACGCAAGTCCCCGCCCTACCACTACGCAATTTTCCATGAATACATAACGCTGGACCAACTCAAGTATTGCAGACTGTTGTTCGAGTGCACGAGCCGTGAATTCCGGAATCGCATCATAAGACCAGGCAGGCGTGCTTTCCGCGAGTTCCGCCGCCAGCATATAAAAGAGCATCATCTGACCGGTGAAAGTCTTAGTGGCCGCAACAGAGCGCTCCCGGCCGCCATGCATTAACAACGTTTCATCGACGAGGCTTACCATCGCAGACGATGGTTCATTAGTGATGCCCACGGTATAAGCGCCTCCAGCGCGGGCATTTTCAAGCACCTGGTTTATGTCTTCGCCTTCGCCAGATTGAGAAACACCGACAACCAGCGCATGTCTTAGATTAAGTTTTGCGCCGTAGAGAGTGTGCACTGACGGCGCCGAAAGTGAGACCGGAATCCCGGTGGTAATCTCCAGGAGGTAGCGACCGAAAAGTGCGGCGTTATCGGAACTGCCCCGAGCTACCAACACGATTAGATCGATCTCTCGAGATTGAAGAAAGGTTCCAAGACGGGAAATTTTTGTGCGCTCCGCTTGAATTGTGCGAGTCAGCGCCTGGGGCTGTTCAGCTATTTCCTGGAGCATCAACGACAAGACGATTTCATGCCTCAATGTTTAGAAGGTTGAACCAGTTTAGATAGCGGACTTGTCCGCCAAGTGCACACGCTGGTATTCGGCGCGGCGGCACAAGTGCCGATTCTAAACGGCGCAAGAGGCGGGGTGCGCTCTAATAAAGAAGGAGCGATACCAAGGCTCCGCCATTGTATTCCTGCTCGATTTCAGCTAAATACTTGTACCGTTTCTGCCAACACCCAGCTTCGGCATTCTCTTGTCTTCAAATGCTTGACACTTTAACACGAAGCGCAGTCCTACGTCCGTTGTCCTTTCTCTGCTCGATAGTCTGGCTATCGGCGTAATCTGCGGATTCAATTCGAAAGGAGAATTCAATGCCAACTTACATTACTTTACTTCGTTGGACACCACAGGGCGCAGCCGGAATCAAGAATAGTCCGAGTCGACTGGATGCTGGCCGCGAGGCTTTCAAGAAAGTGGGCGCGCAAATCAAAGATGTCTACATGACAATGGGCCGATACGATCTGGTGTGCGTAATCGAAGCTCCGGATGACGAAACGGCTGCACGCGCGCTGCTTGGGCTGGGAAGTCAGGGAAATATTCAAAGCGAGACGCTGAAAGCATTCACGGAAGATCAATATCGCAAGATCGCCGGATCGGTTTAAAAAAGTCCAATGTCCAACGTCCAATGTCCAACGTCCGGAAGAAACGGTTAGACGTTGGACGTTGGACATTGGACATTGGACGTTGGGCTTACTTGCGATATCCGGGTCCGCGAAGCACTCGTCCCGCTAGCGCACTGGTACGCTGGCCGGCATCGACACTGATCTGACCGTTCACAATCACATATTTGATGCCTTCCGGATGTTGATTTGGAACTTCAAACGTGGCTCGATCTCTGACGCGCAGCGGATCAAAGATCGTAATGTCAGCGAGCATTCTTTCGCGCAACAACCCGCGATTTACTAGCCCGACGCGCGCGGCCGGCATTCCAGTCATTTTGTGAATTGCCTGTTCGAGAGTCAGTATCCGGTCCTCGCGTACGTACCATCCAAGAATGCGCGGATAGCTGCCCCAGCCGCGGGGGTGCGACTTCGCTCCTGCTAACGGCCCATCGTTGGCCCGCGCCCCACTATCGGTGCAGAAGCTGACAAACGGCGCGCGCATTGCTGCGCGCAGATCGTTTTCGCTCATCATGAAATAGATCGCACTTGTTTGGCCATGGTCTGCAAGAATGAAATCAAATAGCGCATCGAGTGGCTGCTTCCCTTGCGCTGTTGCGATCTCTGACAAACGTTTCCCCTGCATTGATTCAAGTTCGCGGTTGACGACCGAACCGATTAACACGCCCGGCGCGCCGCCGCTGCCGAGGTAGATGTTTTCCCAGTCTTTCGAGTCGGTTGTAATTTCCTTCTTCAATTGTTGGCGAATATGCTCGTCGCGCAAGCGCGAGAGCATTTTTTGCGTTCCGCCTTCGAGCGCCCACGGCGGCAGACAAGCACTGAGTGACGTGCTGCCGGCAATGTAAGGATAGATATCGGCCGTAATGTCGAGGCCTTCCGCTCTGGCTTTGCTAATCTTCTGAAGAATTTCAGGCATGCGGCCCCAGTTCTTTTTGTATGCAGTCTTCAAATGCCAAATCTCGACCGGGATTTGAGCGCGCCTGGCAATATCGAAAACCTCAGCGAGGGATGAATCGAGAGCGTTAGCTTCGCTCCGTTGATGCGTTGCATAGATCCCACCGTACTGGTGTGCAACCTTCGCCAGCTCGATGATTTCGTCAGTTCTGGCGAAGCGCGCCGGAACATACTGCAGCGACGTTGAAACACCGAGCGCGCCATCCTTCATCGCGTCTGCGACCAACTGCTTCATTTGATTCAGTTCAGCAGGGGTCGGAGGACGATTATCAAAACCGACGACATATTCGCGCACCTGAGTCGCGCCGACGAAGGTCGCGAGATTGACCCCTGAACCTTGCTTCTCGAGGCGCTGAAAGTATTCGCCGAGCGTGCGCCAATCGACGGTCAGTTTATAACGGCGGTTGAAATCTTCCTGTTCCTTAAC
>JALYXE010000383.1 GCA_030947265.1 Acidobacteriota bacterium | reverse complement strand
GGATGCTAACAATCAAGTTTGGCCCATCTTTTCTATTTCACTTTGACGGAAAAGCACACCATCTTCCAGCTTAACTGAGCGGTGGCATCCATTGGCTACCGCCAACGGTTCTGTTTTGCGTAGCGACGTGGCCCACGATTCGGCATTGGCGGCTTTCACTCTGCCAATTTTGAAGCATCCTCCGGAGGCTTTCCGCAACAGCGGTGAAGCCGTCGCGCACACCAAGTTGCGCCCAAGAAAACATTCACGCCTTCGCCTCTAATGTGGCTTGCCACAGTCAGCGAGGGTGGCTTCGTGGCGAACTGCTGAAGGTCCTCACGTGACGTCTAAACCCAATTTCGAATAGCCTTATGGCATGCGGCAGTAGCCGCGGTTGCGGGAGGCAAATTCGATGAAAACAAAAGCTACGCTGTTTGTGCTGGTTGTCGTGTCATTGGCCGTCGTGCACGTCGGCAAGAGCTCAGGAATTGATAGCACTCACAGTCATATACAGTTACTCGAGACCGGAGACTTTCACGGCGAGGAAGTAACGGCTCGATCAGGCGAGAAGTGGCTGGGCCTTTACAAAACGGAGCCCGACGCAGTTCTTCTTCCTTATCGCTTAAAAATCGATACGATCTACGACGATCTAACCGATTACGAAAAAGGGCAGCTTACTGGAAAGAGGGTGGATGTCGACTCGCCCTTGAAGCCTCTTTTTCTGTTGAAGGAGGCAACAGTGTTGAAGGAGGGGCCGGTTATCACGCTGTACAGTGCTCCTCAAGATTTCGATAAGAGTTTGGAAAAGTCACGTCCGATTAACTTTAAACTCAACGGCACTTCTTATGTCCTTAACGTGGCGGCACCGGAGGGAGCAGGCAAATGCCGGGAAACCGCATTTCCTCCGGAAGCCAGGCTGGTCCTGGAGCGGGGCGACTCTCAGCAAACTCTGTATTCACTTGAGGGTTGTGGGAACGACCCCGTGTGGTACTTGCTTTGGGCGGGTGACCTGGACCACGATGGCAAACTCGATCTATATGTGAATGTGACCCAGCATTACAACGTTTCCGAGAAGAGGCTTTTTCTGTCTTCGCAGGCGAGCCAGGGAGAGTTAGTCAAAGAAGTGGCCGAGTTTATTACCAGCGGATGCTAGAGTTTTTCGAAGTCTCACCTATCACTTATAACTGCCGCAAGGCAATATCACTGTCACTGCTTCGCCTCCTTCGCTCACCCATGGCTGTAACGGCTTCGCCGCTTGTATTCAACTTGACGACCGTCTTTCTTCTTTGCACTATGACCCTGCCGTTAATATTCGGTCTGGCCAACGTCTTTTTTGAAAGGTTCAATATGTCTTTACGACGAGTTTCCTGTTGTGCAGCGCTCTTACTTCTACCCGCAGCTTTCGCGGCTTCTTCGGCTACGCGAGCGCAAAGTGTGGTACCAACCCAGCCACCGCGCGACGAGAAGCTCTGGAAGAAAGCGCTGGAGATTCATCGCAAGGCCATCGTTATCGATACCCACAATGACGTGACGACACCGATGACCAACGATGATTACGATCTCAGTGGTACTCCTCCTTTGCCTTACCGCACCAGTATCGAGCGCATGAAGCAAGGTGGACTGACGGCCGAATTCTTTTCGCTTTACGTCAGGCCCTGGTATGTCACGCATGGGGGAGCTGCGCGGCGCACGCTCGATATGATTGATTCCGTCTATCGCGCCGTTGAAAGACATCCAAATGACCTGATGCTAGCCACCTCTGCTGCTGACATTCGCCGCGCCAAGAAGGAGAAGAAAATTGCCGCGCTGATGGGCATCGAAGGCGGCCACGCAATTGAGAATTCACTCGCTTCACTACGTGAGTTTCATCGTCTGGGCGTCCGTTACATCACTCTTACGTGGAACAACACGAACGATTGGGCCGACGCAGCGCGTGACGAAAAGAAGCATCATGGCCTCACTGACTTTGGCAAAGAAGTTGTGAGCGAGATGAACCGGCTGGGTATGCTTGTCGATGTCTCGCACGTTTCCGATGAGACGATGAGTGACGCGCTCGACGTATCGAAAGCACCGATTATTGCTTCGCATTCGTCGGCAAGAGCTCTTAGCAATGTGCCGCGAAATATTCCTGACGATCTGCTGAGGCGCATCGCTAAAAATGGCGGAGTGGTGCAGGTGAACTTCTACAGTGTCTTCGTGGACGCAGCAACTGTGACGCCGCAGAACGATGAGCGTAACCGCCGTTTGAAAGCGCAGCAGGATGCGATCGAAGAAAAATATAAAGATGATCCGGATCGACTTGCTGAGGAAGGCGATAAACTGGATGCAGCAAACCCGTTACCGCCCTTGCCGATCTCAAAGCTCATCGATCACATCGATTACATAGTCAAAGTCGCGGGCATAGATCATGTTGGCATTGGCGCGGACTTTGACGGCGCGGTTGACATGCCGGAAGGGGCAAGAGATGTTTCGATGCTGCCGAATATAACTTATGAACTATTGAAACGCGGTTACAGCGAGAATGATATTCGAAAAATCCTCGGTGAGAATTTCTTGAGAGTTTTTGCTGCAGCCGAGCGGGTCGCGCGCAACTCGAGCAAATCGATCAGCGGCGATGGCAGCCTGCGCAGGATTAACAAATAGTATTCCGCAGACCACGCAGTCGCAGAAAGAGCGGGGGTAAACCCACCTTCCTGACCTCGAGACTGCCACAATGCCAATAGCTTTTTGCGCTGAAAGCCGTTCATGCCAGCAGTTTGGAGAAGTGCTAGATCAGCTCTGGGTGAGGA
>JALYXE010000382.1 GCA_030947265.1 Acidobacteriota bacterium | reverse complement strand
GTGTCGAACCTGAAATTATGGGAATCGGACCTGTACCAGCTACTCATCAGGCTTTGGAGAGAGCCGGGCTTAAACTCTCCGATATTGACGTGATCGAAGTTAATGAGGCTTTCGCCGCCCAGTACCTTGCGGTTGAGAAGGAGTTGGGTCTGGATCGCGCTCGCACAAATGTAAATGGCGGTGCCATTGCACTAGGCCATCCTCTTGGAGCGACGGGAACGCGTTTGGTTATCACGCTGCTTAACGAGCTGCATCGGCGGGCGGGTCGATATGGCCTCGCAACGGCGTGCATCGGCGGTGGGCAAGGGATCGCTATAATTGTAGAACGAGTATGACAACACTCTACCTGACCGCGGCCGGTGACACGTCAAGCCTTTAGGGCGAGCTTCGCGCGATTTCCTAATTTTCCGATATTCATCCAAATTCTTGGCTAAGATTTATGTAAGCGGAGCCCCTAACTTCCCAGGAAGTGTTGAAAAGGCGGCATTAAACGCTCCAGTGGCGATAGGTCACAATTCGGCATACGTCTTGCGACCGTCATTGCGATGCGAACTCGCCAATTTCTCATCCGCCGAATTAAGACGGTAACAATCCATTGCGAAATGCATAGTATGCTTGCGCAAAACCCGTTGGCGTGATAGAAGTTCGCGTCTACAATGTAGTTGAAATTCGCTTCGCCTCTTGATCTACCTAATTTCTTTTCGCACTCGTTTCCAGGCCGCAGCCCAATCGGTTGCGCAAACCCATTCAATGTTTCTCATGCCTAAGGAGTTCCCGCTATGTCGAAATTTGTGAAGCTCTCATTCGTACTCTCGTTTATTCTCGGATTGAGTGCAATCGCCTTTGGGCAGTCAACCGTGACTGGCGCCATCGGTGGTACTGTGACAAATCCGAAGCAAGAAATCGTGCCAGGCGCAGCTGTAAGCGTGCGCAATAGTGGAACCAATAAAGAGGATTCCGCCACTAGCGACGACCAGGGCCGCTTCCGGATCGTGAACCTCGAGCCTGGCACTTATACGGTAACGATAAATGCCGCGGGCTTTAGCCCATTTACCACTGACAAGATAGTCGTCGAAGTCGGACGCGTTACCGACTTGCCTGCCGCGCTTTCCATTGGACCGGTGCAGGGGACCGTCGAGGTCAGTTCCGAGGCTCCCGTCATCAACATTTCGCAACAAGATTTTTCAAACAACATGAATCAGACCTCTATCAATAACCTGCCAATCAATGGGCAGCGTTGGTCAAACTTTGCGCTACTAAACCCTGGCTCGGTGCCGGATGGCAACTTTGGACTGATTAGCTTCCGCGGCATCTCCGGATTGTTGAACAATGTAACCATTGATGGTGGGGATAACAACCAGGCCTTTTACTCGGAAGAGCGGGGTCGCACGCGCCTGGCCTACACAGTCAGCCAGGCGGCCATCCGCGAGTTTCAAGTAAACACTTCTAACTACTCAGCTGAGTACGGACGCTCGGCAGGCGGCGTTGTCAATGCCGTTACCAAGAGCGGCACAAACGAATTTCATGGTTCCGGCTTCTACTACCAGCGCAATGCCAAATGGGGTGCCCGGAATCCTCTCAGCTTTATCTCGACGTTTGATCCGACCACGCGCACTTTGACCCGCACCGGCTTCAAGTCAAAGGACGTTCGCCATCGATTCGGCGGGACGATAGGTGGCCCAATCGTTAAGGACAAACTTTTCTTCTTTTTCAGTTATGACGAACAGCGGCGGGATTTTCCTGGTCTTGGTATCTTTAGTAGCCCGAGTTACCTAACGACCGTTAACAACGCCCAACTAACTGGCAAGGGCCTTACATCGGCCCAGATCAACTCGGTTCTGGGATTCCTTACCAGTCTGACTGGCCCGGTACCCCGCCAAGCCAATCATCGGATTTTCTTACCAAAGGTTGACTGGCAACTCAATCAGGATCATCGCTTTACAGCAAGCTACAACCGCCTTCGCTATCAGTCGCCCGCCGGAATTCAGACTCAACCGACCAATACCCGCGGTCGCGCAAGTTTTGGCGACGACTTTGTGAATGGCGATACGCTTAACCTCCGCTTGTCGTCTACCTTCGGACCAACCGTCGTGAACGAGGCACGATTCCAATACGGACGTGACAACGAGTTTGCCTTTAGCCAGCCGCCTTTACCGGGTGAGCCAACGACAGCTGCCGGCGGCAGATCACCCGACGTCTTTCTGACGAATGGCATTGAGTTTGGTAAGCCGACCTTCTTGGAACGCGTCGCAAATCCCGATGAGAAGCGCTGGCAGTACACGGATACTGTGACTTGGACTATTGGCAACCACAGCCTCAAGTTTGGCGGCGACCTAAATCATGTCCACGACCTTCAGGACAATCTGCGTAACGAGGCAGGCGCATACTCCTACAGCAATATTAATGACTTCATCATTGATTATCTTAACTTCAGCACTGCGGGTGGCTTGCCGGCTGGTGTTACGTGCTCAACATCGACGAGGCTGCGTGGCAAGTGCTACACTAGCACCTTCAACCAGGGATTCGGCCCAACGCGTTTCCAGTTTGCCACCAATGACATCAATTTCTTCGTCCAGGATGATTGGCGGTACACGCCGCGTTTCACGGTAAACTTAGGCCTCCGTTATGAGTATGAGAAATTGCCGAAACCTTTTCTAGCGAATCCCCTCGTCCCTCAGACCCAGCGTCTGCCTTCTGACAAAAACAATTTCGGACCGCGCATTGGCTTTGCCTGGGACGTCACCGGTAACGGAAAGAATTCAATTCGCGGCGGGTACGGACTCTATTTCGGACGAATCGTTAACTCGACAATCCTAAACGCTCTGGAAAACACGGCTATGCCGGGATCGCAGTTTCAGGTACAGGTAAGTCAGACTTCGGCATCTGCACCGATATTCCCAAATATTCTTCCGTCAGCCCCGGCTGCCACTACCGCAATTCAGTTCTTCCAGAAGGATTTTCAGGCGCCCGCGATCCAGCAGATGGATCTGGTCTACGAGCGGGAGATTGCTAAAAATACGGTCGTATCCGGCTCCCTGCTGATGAGCTTCGGCCGGCGTCTCCCTAACTTCCTTGACCGAAATCTTCCCGCTGCGACGGGGACGTTCACCTACAATATTGCGTCGGGTCAATTTGCCGGCCAATCCTTCTCGGTTCCGGCGTACGTTCTGCCCCGACCCAACACGGCTTTTGGCCCAATGACTGAGATCGTTAGTGGCGTCTCGACCACCTATTACGGATTCGTTGCCCAATTGAACAGACGACTGACGAAAGGTCTTCAGTTCCAAATCAACTATACGAGATCGAAGGCGCGTGATGACGGACAGGGCTCGGTGACTTTCACGGACACAAGCGACGCTTTCGATCCCGCCGATCCGCACTTTGATCGAGGCATCTCCGACTTCGACGTTCCGAACAAGTTGGTTGCCAACGCTGTCTACAGTCCCCACTTTAATATGAGCAGTAAAACGGCCCGTGCACTGCTCAACGATTGGACCATTTCACCGGTGTTTGCGGCGTATTCCGGCAAACCTCTAAATGGGTTTGTTACTTGCTCCAGCACCCAGGGAACTGCGGGGGGTATTAATGGCTCCGGGTGTGGCACCGGCAGCGGCTATTTTGGGGCTAACAATCGGCTGCCAATCGCTCCGCGGAATTTTGCACGGCTGCCGAAAATAGTTAACGTCGATTTGCGACTTTCCAGGCGCTTCCGCTTTAGCGAATCAACGGCCCTTGAGTTCCTGGCTGAAGGCTTTAATCTCTTTAACCGGACTCAGGTTACCGGTGAGGCGAGCACGATATACGCCGTTTCAGGCTTCAGCAACGTCACAGGAACGGGCAACTTGATAGCGCCAAACACTCCGTTCCAGCAAACAAACGCGGCAGGCGGTACACTTTTCCGCGAACGTCAGGTGCAATTTGCCGTGCGTTTTGAGTTTTAAATCAGCGCGAAACTTTGCGTAACTTCGGGCGTGCCCCTGGAAAGGTGGCACGCCCGAATCTTTGCAGGATACAAATCCTCTGGCGCGTCTGTGATCAGATTTGTTACTATGAAAATGCCTGCTCCGACGGCCCTGTCACTCAAATTCTACTCCCTCCAGTCTAAGATTAATGCCACAGCAACGCGCGAATAGTCGGCTTCGAGATTTGCCCGAAGACCCTTCTCTGACGAGTCTCCGGATGAATGATCGAATGCTTATGGAAGCGTTTGACGCATTGCCCGACGCTGTCTACCTCTTTGGGAGCGACAGCCGGTTAGTCAGGGCCAATGCAGCAGCCGACCGGTTGCAACCGGGTGACCTGGTGACTGGAAATGTTTGCTGTGAAATGTTTTGGCACGTCGAAGGGGCTGACGGCTGTGTCGTGGATCGTGCCCTCCAAACCCACGAGAAGGTTGAGGTTGAGATCTTAGCAGGACCTCAAGGCAGCAACTCAATTTCACTATTGGTTGAGCCGCTCCAGTCTGACGGAACTGATGTATCACCCGGCGTTCTGGTCATGGCGAGAGACATTTCTGATCTTCGTCGTGCCGAAGGTGAAGCGATTGCACACAAGTCCTTCATCGCGAGTATTGCCGATCGCACTCCGGATGAGATTTTCGCTTTGAATACGGCGGGTCAAATCACCTGGATGAATGAGCGTGCGGAAGTCTACAAGTTCTTGATGTTAGCAGGTGGGAGCTTTCTTGATGTCGTCTCTGAAGATTCTCGCCCACCTACAGAAGAGAACCTGCGTCGCACTCTGGCGGGCGATGATACTGATTTTGAAGTCAGTGTTATTCGCACCGACGGCTCCATTCACTTCGCTGAAGCTCACACTTCCCCACTCTGGAAAGACGGCGAGATTGATGGCGTGCTAATCTTTCTTCGCGACATTACCGAGCGCAAGCGCGAGCATGAGCTGATGGCGCAATCAGACAAATTGCGTGCTGTTGGAGAATTGGCTGCGGGAGTTGCCCACAACCTTAACAACTCCCTAACGGTAATTCAGGGTCGCGCGCAACTCCTTCTAATGAATGCCACGGATGAGTCAACTGCGAAGAGTTTGTCGGTTATCACAAACGCAGTAGAGGACGGCAGCAAAACGCTGCGCCGCATACTCGAGTTTGCTCGCCGCAATTCTGCGAGTGAGTTTGCTCCGGTTGAGCTGGGATTTCTTTTGACTTCGAGTATCGATATTGCCCGGCCAAAGTGGCAGAGCAACTCGGCAAAGGGCAAGATTGAGGTTAAGTTCGAAGGCAATGGGCCTGTCTATGTGATGGGTGAACAGGCCGAATTACGCGAAGTAATACTCAACCTGATATTTAATGCCGTAGATGCAATGCCTGAAGGCGGCATAATGGAGATAGGATCTCGCGCTGAAATTGAGAGCGGCTGTTTTTGGGTGGCCGATAATGGCTGCGGCATGCCGGCGGAAACTGCATCCCGGATTTTCGAACCTTTCTTTACTACAAAAGGAAAACTCGGTAGCGGCCTCGGTCTTTCTGCATCTCACGGTATTATCACCCGCCATAAAGGCGAAATCGTGGTTGTCAGCGAAGCAGGCGAGGGCACACGTTTTGAAGTCAGATTACCAATCTGCGATAAGAACGATCGATTCGTGAAAAACAATGAAGATCAGAAGGAAGAGTTAAATGGTGTCGAACGTGGTGAGACCGCAGTTTAGGCAGTTTACAAGTTGTCCCAAGATCAAGCAGCAGAGTCTCCGAAACGTACACTTGGCGGCCGTTGTGATGTTGGACTTTGAAGCTAACTTAGTAAGACTACCCTTTGATACGGGGTTGATACGCGGTAAATCGGTCAAAGTGCGTTGTGCCCATTCCGAGGAACACCCGTTGCTCTAACCATGGCAGGCCATCGAAACGAACATTTCATAGGCGAAAAGGAGGCTTGTATGGGTTTACCCAACAGAGACGAAGTAAAAGGAAAATTTGATCAGGCAAAAGGCACCACCAAAGAGACCGTGGGACGTGCCGTCAACGATCGGGAACTAGAGCAAGAGGGACGGGACGATCAAACTAGCGGTAAAGTTCAGGAAGGTTTCGGAACGGCTCGCCGCAAAGTCGGCGAGACCATCGAAGATATCGGCGAAGCGGTTCGCAAATAATTTTCACCTCAGCTAACACTTAAAGGCTTACGACGTGTCACTCGTTGTAAGCCTTATTTCTATCTGCTTTACTTTCCAAAAGCGGTGCTACTCCGCGCGAACATGTTCGGCCCCGATAGCCTCGAGCAACTCTTCCAGCCTATCAGTCTCTTCATCTGACTTTGCTTCCACTCCCAGCAGTATGCCGCCGCTGCGCAGTCCTGATTCATAGACCTTCGCGCGGTGTTCCGGTATGCCCGCACCGATTAGTGCGCCGATAACGCCACCTGTCGCCCCACCTGCGCCTGCGCCTGCCAGGGCCGCTGCGATTGGACCAGCAATCACAAGATTGATACCCGGCAAAATAATGGTGCTGCCGACTGCCACAATCGCGGCTAACACTGCTCCCACAACACCGCCGAGCGCGCCACCAATGCCGGCACCGTCAGCCGCATGAGTCCGCGTTTGCAGCGCAAATTCTTTACTCTGTGTGGCGTCAGACATCAATACGCTGATGTCGTCTCGTGTGTACCCTCGCTTGATAATTGCGTCAACCGCCGCTTCGGCGGCAACACGATTCTTGAAAAGTCCTGTCACTAGTTTTGACTTTGCCATAATTTCATCCTCCTCCAATTTCCAGCCTGAACATCAAACAAAACAGCCTGAGCGTCGTCATAATTGGCAACACCTGTGCCGGTCTCTGCGACGGAGTTTCTGAACGATTTGAGCCGAGCGAAGGCTACAACCTAGCCGGTAAGCAAACAGCTGCAACTCTCTCTGTTTCGCTTCGGTACGCGAAATAACATGAACTGTTGCATGAAAGCTGACCCCTGCGAGGTAGTCTATGAGACAGTGGTTTAATATGGTGACGAATTAATTCTTGTGGACGTTCGGTTCTATGTCGTATCCAATTTGACGGACTTCGTCGTATCCAATTTGACGGACTTCAAATACCCAGCGTTGAAAATTCTTCAGATAAGTTCAGCTCAATCTCTCGGTGGAGGCGAGCGCCATCTTGCGGATCTTGCCAACGGACTCGCCCTCCGAGGTCATGAGGTCCACGCAGCGCTTCGACCGAACTCGCCGTTGATCAGCGAGCTCGAAAAAATACCGAAGGAAAACATAATCACTTTTCCTTTGCGGAATGCCCTTGACGCAAAAAGCGCTCGAGATCTTTCGAGGCTGGTGCGCAAAAATCAGATCCAGATCGTACATGCCCACATGGCGCGCGACTATCCACTTGCTGCCTACGCTGTGCGGATAAACAAAGACGCGCAGCTGATTGTTACGCGCCATGTTCTTTTTCCTTTGAACCGGTTGCATAGAATCATGCTTTCCAAAGCTGCGCGAATTATTGCCGTCTCGCACGCCGTGGCGTTACGGCTTCGCGAGGACGGAACAGTACCGGCGGAAAAAATCAACGTCGTTCAAAATGGGATTGATGACGAGCGATTTGGAAGAACTAAAGCGAAATTTAGTCGCCGGCAGTTTCTTCACAGTTGGGAACTGCCTGAAAACAGCTTGATCATCGGAACCGTAGGAGAGTTAACACCACTAAAAGGCCAGGACGAATTCGTTCAAGCAGCGGGGCGGATAATCAAGCATTATCCAAATGCCTATTTCGTAATCGCGGGTATTGGTAGTTCTCGAGAAAACAAGTATCGCGCACTCCTGGAGCATCAGATTAAGAAGCTCAACCTGACTCAACGCGTTAGGCTGGTAGGATGGTTCGAAGATATTGCACAACTTTACTGCGCCCTGGACGTGTTTGTTTCGGCATCTCACACGGAATCTTTTGGGCTAGCCATAGCGGAAGCGATGGCTAGTAATACGGCTGTTGTGGCAACTGAAACTGCAGGAGCGCGAGAGATAATTCGTTCCGGAGAAACAGGTCTGCTGGTCCCTGTGGGCGATATTGATAAGTTAGCGGAAGCTGTTCTTATATTGCTTAGGGAAAAAGAGAAGAGAATTAGCATCGCCGCGGCAGCTCAGCGTGCTGTCTCGGAACAGTTTAGTCTTAAGCGGATGATTGATGAAACGGAAAGAATTTATACCGAGGCGCTAAAAACATGAGCGGGTTGTCGGGGTGACGTGGCGATCGCTAGAGTGCGTCAATTTTTGCCGCGAGGATGAAATCGCTTTCCGTGAGACCATCAATCTTGTGCGTCCAGATTGTGATTTCCGCTCGACCCCAGCCAAAGCAAATGTCCGGATGATGCCGCTGTTCCTCGGCGAGTTGGCCCACACGATCCACAAACGCCTGGGCCTCTTTGAAATTTTCAAATTTGTATTCTTTGCGCAGGTGGTGCTCATTCACAACTTCCCAGGCCTTTACTTTGGATTGGAGTTTTGTAATCTCCTCACCGGCTAACGCGGGTACGCCACCGCGACAGGGGACACAGTCTCGACTTGCAAGTTCGTTCATACTCCTTCGCCCTCCGAAACCACCTTCTTCAGTATCGCAATCTGTCCGGCGTGATAAAGACTGTGCTGAACAATTCCATGAAGCGTTACATAGACCGTAGACATAGCTTCGATAATCGGCTGATCCAATTGTGCGTCTTGTAATTGGGAAATGGCATATCGCAACTGCTCATATTCTTGCTTGAGCTCCTTCTTGCTCTGTTCCCACGACTGCTCGCTTGGTTCCGCGACTGCAGGCCAATCTTCTTCTGGGGACAACTGAGCTCGATCTCCGTGCAATCTTCTTACGCCGGCACGCTCCCATGCTGCAATGTGAAGCACAAGCTCCCAAATGTTATGTGCTGACTTGAAAGGTCGGGTAGACGCCTGCTGAGCCGTCATGCCATCAAGTATTTCCATCACTGCCGGCCCATGCCATGCGTCACCCTCGAAGGCTCGCGCGAGCTGATCAGCGATCCTTTCGACTTCCTTCATAAATTCTTATTCAGATTGAGGATTTTCGTTTTCAGCCAGCGAACGCAATTCTGCTCGCAGATTTTCTCGGTCAGTATAAAGTTTAGCCAACGGCGCCGTAAGCGCGAGATTGCCGTCCTGATCTGGATCAAAACCCCTTGCGCGCATTTCGCTACGCAGTCGCTCATCTACTTCGTGCAATCTCTCTTCAAGACGCTTTCGCGTCGACACTTCCGGATGGCACATACAGACATTCTACACTGAGTTTTGGCATGCCGGCGTGCCGCGAGCATTATGATTACACTAAGGTTCCGTTCAAATCTCGTGCTTCTTGTCAATGCCCCGACTTGCTAAGACTACTTGTGAACGGATAGTCTGTAGCGACAAGCCTTCTGCAATTTTAAAAAGTCTTCGACGAAAATGCGCAGTGTAGATCTGCCGGTAGTGCGTCGGCAAGGCCAGACTGCGCGGGAGGAATCCGTGGCCGTCATTCGTCCTTTTTCAGCACTCCGTCCGCCTACCGACCGGGCCAATCAGGTGGCGAGTGTTCCTTATGACGTCGTTAATACAGACGAAGGACGCGAGCTAGCTGCAAATAATCCGTTAAGTTTTTTGCATGTCTCTCGACCAGAGATCGATTTACCAGCGCAGACAGATCCTCATAGCGACCCGGTCTATCGCAAGGCTCTGGAAAATTTTGAGAAACTGAAGAAAGACTGCCCGTTTGAGACCGAAGAAACTCCAAGTATTTACCTCTATCGTTTGATTATGGGAGACCACGAACAGATAGGCATTGTCGCTTGCTGCTCGATAGATGAGTACGACGAAGGTGCGATTCGTAAACACGAGCGAACGCGCCGCGATAAAGAGGACGATCGGACTCACCACATGCTTGTTTTGCGCGCCCAAACGGGACCAGTATTTCTTACCTATCGGGCCACGCGCGACATTGACACTATGGTCATGGAAACGATAACGGCAAATGCCATTTTCGACTTCACCGCGGATGACGGAATTCAACATACAGTTTGGCGCGTGCCTGATCCGGTGCGGTTTGTTCACGCGTTTCGCGAGGTTCCGTTTCTCTACATCGCTGATGGACATCACCGCGCAGCCAGCGCCGCGCGCGCCCGTGCCGAACTTAAGGAACAGAGCTTTAGTCACACCGGCGACGAAGAATACAACTTCTTTTTGGCCGTAATTTTTCCGGATGATCAAGTGCAAATACTCGCCTACAACCGGGCCGTGCGGGATTTGAATGGATTAGCCAGTAACGAATTTCTTGCCACGCTCAAAAAGAGTTTCAATGTTGTCGAAGATGGCAGTCCTGCGCCCGCAAGTCGGGGACAGTGGGGCATGTATCTTGAAGGCCGTTGGTACACTCTAAGTCTTCCTGCCGGAGCAGCGCCGCCGCAAGGGACTGTTGCCTTCCTGGACGTCAGCATTCTTCAAGATCGTTTGCTTGATCCCATCCTGGGCATCAAGGACATCCGTACCGACGATCGGATTGACTTTATTGGCGGCATGCGAGGGGCCAAAGAACTAAAGCGCCTCGTCGACGAAGGAAAGGCCGCGGTAGCTTTCTCTCTCTACCCTACAACGATGGAAGATTTGCTTCGAGTCTCAGATGCCGGCGGAATCATGCCGCCCAAGTCAACCTGGTTTGAACCGAAACTGCGGGATGGGTTATTAATTCACACTATTTAGTCACCTCGTCCTATGTCCAACGTCCAATGTCCAAAGTCTGCGATTACTAAGTTGCTGTTCGACCTTGGACGTTAGACGTTGGACATTGGGTATCCGACTGATCACGATGCTTGTTCTGATCGCCGACAAATTCGAACAATCCGGATGCGATGGTTTACAAGCCGTCGGTTGCGATATTTCATATCAACCGGACTTAAAAGACGATTCTCTGACTGAGGTAATCCGCAACCAGAATCCCGATGTGCTTGTCGTCCGAGGAACAAAAGTAACCGAGGCAATGCTTGCAGCTGGTCCAATCAAACTCGTAGTCAGAGCTGGAGCAGGTTATAACACTATCGATGTTGCGGCCGCCTCGAGGCGCGGCATTTATGTTTCGAATTGCCCAGGCAAGAATTCAATAGCAGTTGCAGAGTTGGCTTTCGCGCTGATTCTGGCGCTCGACCGGCGTATAGCGGACAACGTGATCACGCTGCGGCAGGGTGAATGGAACAAAAAGGAATTTTCTAAGGCCCGCGGGCTTTTTGGTCGCACTCTCGGCCTCGTTGGTGTCGGAAAAATTGGCCAGGAAATGATCCCGCGCGCCCGGGCTTTTGGCATGCCCGTAATTGCCTGGAGCCGTAGCCTTACGCCGGAGATTGCCGACTCCCTGAGTATTGAATATAAAGCCACACCCGCCGATGTAGGGCGCGAGGCCGACATTGTTAGCGTCCATGTTGCTCTCAACTCAGAGACCAAAAGTTTCCTGGGCTCTGAATTTTTTGCTGCTATGCGCGAGGGTGCTTACTTCATTAACACTGCCCGCGGTGAGGTAGTAGACCATGCTGCCCTGGTGCAC
>JALYXE010000360.1 GCA_030947265.1 Acidobacteriota bacterium | reverse complement strand
TAAATCATCAACTAACTTCACCGGGTCTTTAACAACGAAACCGGCGACAACATTCGCATCCGGCGAAATGTATTCGAGCGAACCCATCGGGCCAGGCGCCGCAAGCCAGGACGGAATGCCGCGCTGTGCCTCACTGAAAGAAAGCGTAGCCTGAGTATGCGTTTTTCCTTCGTCATTCTTCTGGTCAAGCACGAAATACTTTAGATTCAATATTCCGAGTTGCTTCAGCGCGTTTTCACGCTGCTCGGCCCCGGCACTCTTTGTCCGGTCGGGTTTTGTTTTTTCAATAAGACGCTCAAGATTGGCGGCCACGACCAGACCGGCGCCCTGCTGATACAACTGGGCGACGCGATTGTGGAACGGCGTAGACGTGAAGGTGTTTGTTCCACCTTTTTGTACGACGTTCGCGAGATCCTGCAGTTGCTGCAGCTTTGGACTCGCCGCGAACAGATTATCTTCAATCCAGACAAAAAGTTCGGCGTTTTTCTTACCAGGCTCCGCGGTCGTAGCAACAGCGGTAAGCGGATTGTCGACGAAGCGAATTTGCGGTCGGCCCTGGGAATTGCCGGCATATTTCGCCATCTGTTGCTCGAGAAACTGCCGGAAGCCGGCGGAGTTCTTAAGCTCGGCAAGTACGAGCGGAGCTACCGGTTCGCCCTTTTCATTCATTGAGACTGCTACCGCGATCTCATCTCCCAGGTAATCGCCAAATTCACGAATGGTTCCTATGACCTGGTCCACGTTAGGGCCTCTATGGCCTGCCTCTTCTTTTTCCCACCATTGTCGCAGTGCAGCATTCTGGTTAATGCGCTCCTGCATGATCCGGTGCGACTCGAGGATGGTCGAGGTCAGATTGGGAAGCGCCGCGTAAACAATCGTGTTCTCGGGCATGAGATCAAGGAGGTGGGTAGAATTACGCACGCCCGGCTGAGCAACCTTAGTCAACTCCTTGTTGAGTGCAGTGAACGCGGCCAGGGTCTGCGCATATTGGGCGGCCTATCGGCTCCAGGCTACTTCGTCTTTGACCGGAACCATCTCAATTGAAGAACTTGTAGTGGCCTGTTCTCCGCCGCGCAACACGCGTGTGTAACCGGCGTGGTCCATGTGAACTTCGCCTTCAATCACGGACACGCGCGAGCCCTTGGTGCCGCTATTAACGGAAAACACAGTGCCCGTTACAGACACCCTCGAATCGCCGGTATCGACGAATAGATGTTGTTTCTGTTGTTTCGCGGCTTCAACGACGATGGCGCCGCGGTTCAGGTGAATCGTTGTGCCTTGAGCATTTTTGGTTAGCGAAAACTCGGACCGGTCCTTCATTTCGATAACCGAGCCATCGCCCAGGCGAATGGATGCATGAGCGTCTTTCGCGGTGCGAATACGCTCGCCTTTTTGAATCTTCTCGCCAGCAGTAAGGGGCGTGCTGCGCGTATCAGCGATTTGATAAACCTGTCCTTCGGCCGCTTGCACCGTCGCTTCAAGGTCTCCGCCCAGCGGCGCGTAGCGCTGAATAAAAGGAAGCGCAAGAAGTCCAAAGCCAATCACCAGGGCTGCGGCAATTCCCCATCGCAGAATGACGGGTTGAATGCGGAAGCGGCGGGTGACTGCCGCCTTCTTGGCTGGCGTCATTTGGCGCGAGCGAGCATCCTTCATTGCCTTGCGGCAGGGGATACACTCGTGCGTGTGATCGACCAGCAGCAGTGAACGAGCTTCAGACAAACTCCCATTAAGGTAGGCTGGAATGAGTGACTGAAAATCCGCACAACTTCCAATCCTGTCCGCGGCCAGATTCTCAGTCCTTAGTTGCCCACCACTTTCAACGGCTTCCGAAGCAAGGCGCGCCCAAACACGCTCAGCCGCTTGATCAACCACCGAAGGATCGACAATCTCGTTCCGCATTTCGGCGGTTGCATCGTCGAGGATTGCGTCAAAATTATTAATGCTTTTCATGATGTTTCTCCAGATAGTGCCCAATCTCTTTTCGTAGTCTTGTGCGAGCTCGGTGCAGCACAACTCCAACGACCATTTGCGAAGTGTTAAGCAGCTTCGCGATTTCCTGATTGTCGTAACCTTCGTAGTAACGCAGCACGAACATCTCGCCGGCCGT
>JALYXE010000355.1 GCA_030947265.1 Acidobacteriota bacterium | reverse complement strand
TGTTACGGACGCTGTTGGCAGTCAAAATGCCGATAAGAATCCAGCTCGCGGAGAAAGTAAGACCGCCGCAGGTCCTGACACCAGCGCCAAGCCTCGGACATCACAGACAGCCGACCTCAAGAAGAGCGACGAGAAGAGATCCTCTGCTTCAGCCACAAAAAAATCAAATACAACTTTAAGCCCTCAATTGATCGCGCCCCCTGCAACCAGCTCCACGCCTAAAGCTAAAGTGATCCAGTGGCCCTAGAAGGCCCAACGGAAAAGCGTTCTGCGAATATTTGATCGCCTTTGGCTGATGCGAGCTGTCAGGGCCAAACAAATACAGAACCCGAAGCGGTAGCGACGGGGTGGATCCCAAATAACCAGTCGAGCAATAGTCTCGGGCGTTCCCGCATTACCAGTCGAGCATAGCGCTGGATTTACCAGGTCGCTACCAACACCCCAGCGGGGCTGCCGGCATGCCACGGCCGCTCGCGGTTCCGTATTCCTCGACCCACATGCAAGACCTTGGCTTACGCGGTTGACGCGGCTCGTGTTGCGCCGGTTTCTTCACTCGAGCAAAGGCAAGTTGCAGTGCCTCCCCCCGTGGCATAACACTCCCCGATACAAAGATTCTTGCATGAAAGTAACCCGCTAGAGTATAAGCCTCCTGTTCTCGCGCCTTTCCGCTGGAGGGGTAGAGCTCCGTTCCGCCAAACAAAGGGAGGTTAAACATGAAAACTAAAGCCAGACTACTTACGATTCTTGCCCTGTCGCTATTTGTCGCGTGCGGCAACTCGGGTAATGGCAACTCTACTATTTCAAAGATCATGCAGGGCGCCAGCAATAGCAACGATAGTGGCAGCGTTAACGGCCCTGTCAGAGGAAATAAACGGAGCCACATTTATCACTGGCAAGGCTGTCCTGACTACGACAGAATTTCAACCGAAGATCGAGTTGAATTTCGGAGTGCAGCAGAGGCTGAGGGACAGGGATACCGAGCAGCTCAAAATTGTCCGAAAGAGCGCGGGGAGCAAACGGCAAAATCTCAGCCCGGGGTAAGCAGGAATACTTCAGAGCCTTCAACGCGGGATACCCGTAACACCGCAGCAGAGGAAAAAGGGAAAACAGCCGAAAAGAAATCTGAAAAAAAGCGGGAAACTCAGCCAACTGATGCATCAGAGGGCAAGCCGACCGTGAAGGTGTGGGTAAGTACGGACAGCGCCGTCTATCACTGTCCGGGTTCTGCTCTCTACGGAAAGACTAAAAATGGAGCGTACATGACGCAACGCGCCGCATTGAAGAAGAATATCCATCCCGATGGCGGCAAGTTTTGCCAGTGACGCCGCGCATCCGTGAAGCTAAAGAGAATGCTTGCGGTGGGGCGTTGAAAACCGATGCTCCCTCTGACGATGCAAGGATTCTTGTATCAATCACGCTGAGCCCTGACAGCATAAAGGTTTGTTGTTGTAACGTGGGGGGCATATAGAGAATCTGCGGTTACCGGTGTGAGGACTATTCACCGCGCCCAGAGTTAGGGCCGGACTCATGATGAATGAGTGCGGCCCTTACTTTTTTGTCGTTGTCTTAAATCTGTGAAATCTGCGAAATCTGCGGTTACTCTTCCCGTCTGACCTCCGACCTCTGACCTCTGAACGATCTCCTAAACGTCAACGAGCCCCGAAGCAAAGGCATGTATAATTCGCTCCAATCGTTGCTTGTGCCACCACTGCTCAGTACAACTCATATGGAGGTTACGTCGATGACTTTGAAGATTTTTGGTTTTTCCCTTTTCTCGTTCGTGCTTGGCGTCACGTTACTCACCGCAACGACATCTGTTGTTAGTGTCGTTGAAAAAGGTGCGGCCTGGAATATTCAGGACGACCGAGCGGCTGATCGCGAAGCTATTCGCGCGCACATTGACAGCATCTTCCAGGCCTTTATCAGGAAAGACGCGGCGGCGCTGCGCGGGACGCACGCACAGAACTGGCTCGGCTACCTGGAAGGTTCGCGCACGATGATTCACGGCATCGATGGTTACATGGACAACGTCTATGTTGACCCGAAGAGTCCATACGGCATGAAGAGCTACAAGATGCGTGAGTTCGACATGATCTTCAAAGGCGATGCGGCCTTTGTATGCTTCGTCGCTGACGTCGACGCGAACACACCAAACGGTCCGTTCCACCGCGCGCTTCGCATTGCGGATTTTTACACGAAGCAAAACGGCCAATGGATTCAGACCGGCAGTGATACGGAGCTCCATCCGGAATCGACTGAGGAGCAGTTACAGTCGCTGAGGCCCTTGCCGGAGCAGATGAAGACGCGTTTGCTTAGTGCTCGCGAAGCTGTCTGGCGCGCTTACTTCGCTAACGATCGCGCCACTCTCGAAAAGCTGATCCCCGAAGAGACGATCGCCATCGAGGCAGGTTACGACGTATGGGCAAATCGCCAGGCAATCTTCGAAGGGTCAGCGCAGTTCGCAAAAGACGGCGGTAAGCTTCTCAAGCTGGAGTTTCCCAAGACTGAAATCCAAGTCTATGGCTACACTGCCGTGGTCTACTCCAACTATTCGTATGAGATTGAGATTACCGGACAGGGGTACCAGCACAGTGGCCGTGTCACTGAGGTCTTCGTGTTGCGCAAAGTGCAATGGGTAAATCCCGGCTGGCATATGGACAGCGGAAAATAGAATCAGATCAAGCGACAGAATAAGTGTTAGCCTGCAGAGGCGGCGCTCAAACTTCTTCAAGCAACACGCTTCCGCCTCCCAAGAAAACATCGCCCTCGGGATAATTCAGTCCGATCAACTGACTTCGCGCTCTGGTATTGACTCGGGTTGTGTTGGTGTACAAGCCGCTTGTCTTACCATTCCTCACCCCAGGAGATGCAGATGGAGAAAGTTCCAGCTGTTGCGCTTGCCTCACTAATCATTACTCTGTCTGTTTCCTCTTCACATTCGGCAACGACGAAAGTTCACCCTAATCGAAACGAGGAGTTTGCATGATCGAAATACTAGAGTTTAATACAACGCCACTTGCCCTGGGCGAGAAACGTAGGCTTATTTGGATGGCGACGGCCCGTTCCGGGTGATGGAAAGTTGTACGATTCGGTGCGGCCACCAACGACGGACATAAGGCTCTATGAACAGTCGCTGCAATGCCAGCGACTGGACCGATCTAATTACAGCTGCCACTTCTGCATTGACTGGTCACGGTGCTGTGCGTAGCATCAGTCGCCAAAAAGCAGTAAGCAGTGCACTGAGTAGTCTATTCAAATGTGAGAGGTTTCAGACTATGACATCGCGAAAATGCTTATCAGTACGTAAATGCTTTTCAGCGGGCCTTTGCCTGATGGGCGTAATGGCAGCGATAGCGTTAACGAGTTGCAAAGTCGGCAACAATAAGCCGGGCAGTAATCGGCAGTCAGCAAACAGCGGTCAGCAATCAGCAACGACTTCTGACGCGGCTAAGCCGGGTGAAGCGGGGGTTGAAAAAGTGAGGCCGGCGCCTGGAACAGGTAATGTTCAGGGAAAGGTCTTATATAACAGCAAACCTGCCGCGAACATAAAGGTTGACTTATGCGAGACATTCAGCCGCTTTTTGGGCGGTTGTGGTGTACCGACCTATACCGCACGAACAGACAAAGATGGGGAGTATGTAATTACCAATGTGGGACCAAAAACATATGAAGCTTTGATAGCGCATGTGTTTGACACGGACTCATACATCTTTGCTACTTCCGGAATCGCAGGACTCAGTGCGGCGAAATATGATGTTGCTGCGGACAAGACTTTTTTTGTTTCGCCGGTCAATCTTTTCAAGAGCGATCTGAAAACGCTCAATCCGAAGGCAGGAGCTAAGGTAAGTGCGCAAAATCTGGAAATAAAATGGGAGCCTTACCCGGACGCGGCTTACTATAAATTCAGCATCTACGCTGACGACCCCAGCATCACTCCGCCATACATTAACGAACGCGTCGAAGCCGCTTCTTTCGGACTGGATAAGCCTTTGCCGAAAGGCACATATCGCTGGCAGGTTGAAGCTTTCAACAAGGACGATCGGAAGCTGTCGGAAAGTAGCGACGATATTAAGTTCACGGTGCAGTGAGCAGTCGAAGAGTAGTATCCGCAGATTACACAGATTACGCAGAACGGAAAGCAGACGGCAGGAGCAGGAGGCTGAAGAATTCCGCGGTGCTGTGTAAGCTAGCTATTAGCTTGCGTCGTAACAAAAATACAGAACCCTGAGCGGTAGGGACGGGGTGAATCGCACAGTGCGCTCGAGTGGTTATGAAAGATAACCCCGTCGCTACCGCTCAGGGTTCTGTATTTGTCGACCCACAGTAGGCAGGGTGAGCAGTGGGCAGCAGTAACAGGTGGTGTTCGTGCGTCCCGCAGCTTGCTCTTTTCTGTTCTCGCTCCATGGTTTCTACGTCTGTGTAATCGGCGTAATCTGCGGATTCAACTCGTTCCGAAATGATTATTCAGCAAAACATTGTCCAGTCATTCCAATCGCCGATAGTGCGCGTGATGCTCGGCGCGATCGCGGTTGGGCTGCTCTATGTGCTATGGCGGGAAGTGCGGAAAATTCCCGCCAAGCTGTTCACCCTCATGGCTACCGCATTCGTGGACATGCTGGGACTGCTGATGATCATTCCGCTCCTTCCATTTTATGTAAAGACACTCGGTGGCTCGGGCATCGATGTACTGGGGATGCACTTTGGAATCGGGATCATCATCGGAGTCATCGTCGCGGCGTTCACTCTCGCACAACTGCTGAGCGCGCCGATGTGGGGCCGGTTTTCTGATCGCGTGGGGCGACGGCCCACCCTACTCATCGCATTAGGCGCATCAGGGATTGCATATCTGATTTTTGGCTTCGCGCACTCGCTTCTCGTCCTATTTCTCTCGCGCATCGTGCAGGGCGCAGGTGGAGGAACAGTGGGAGTAATCCAGGCTTACGTGGCCGACTCGACTGATCCGAGGGATCGCGCGCGCGCGCTTGGATGGCTTTCGGCGACAACCAATCTGGGCGTGGCGCTGGGGCCGGTGCTCGGTGCCTTCGCTATCGCATTGGGCAAGCGCGATCTGATGCCGGGATCGGGGACGTTGCAGATGGGGCGCGCGGCTCCGGGAATAATGGCCGCGGGGCTTTGTCTGCTAAACATGATCTTCGTCGCGCACTATCTAAAGGAATCGCGTGATTTCAGTGAGCAGCCACAGGCGGGAGAGGTACGTCGTACTTCGTCGCAGGCGATCTGGCGCGTCATTTCGCATGCGAGCGAGCCTTCGTCTCGTCTCATCTGGCTCTATGCGATCGCAATTGGTGCCTTCCAGGGAAGTTTTTCCGTTCTCGCACTCTTCCTGAACGCGCGCTTTCAGGTAACCGAACAGACGATTGGTTATTTCTTCATGTACGTGGGCGCCATCTCCGTTTTCGCGCGCGTGTTGCTTCTGGGGCGCGCGGTGGATTGGCTGGGCGA
Source organism: Acidobacteriota bacterium (assembly GCA_030947265.1). Classification (GTDB taxonomy): domain Bacteria; phylum Acidobacteriota; class Blastocatellia; order Pyrinomonadales; family Pyrinomonadaceae; genus PSRF01. Next base: position 1,941 of record JALYXE010000355.1, on the reverse strand, counting down.
GGCGCATCTCTCGCGTCTGGGCATCGTGCTCCTGGCTACTGGTGTTCTAGGGATGCCGTTGTCGCGGAACCTGGGGATGCTGGCGTTGGCGGTCGCCCTGATTCCTTTGGGCACGGCCTTTACGTTTCCCTGCGTGACGGCACTTCTGTCGCGGGTCATAGCACCCAGAGAACGCGGCCTCTACATGGGAATGCAACAGACGTATGGCGGCGTCGCTCGCATCATTGCACCGCTCTTCTTTGGTTGGGCATTTGATTCGATCGGAGTGTCGGCGCCGTACTTCTTTTCGTCCGCGTTTCTTCTGGCCACGCTTTCTCTTGGATTCGGGCTTGATCAGTATGCGAGGCCGGAGCGCAGGAGGCGGGAGGCAGTGGGCAGCGAGCAGTAGGCAGAAGGCAGAAAGCAGAAAGCAGTGCGACGCGTAGCATCTGCTGCAGTGAGCAGTGAGCAGGCAGACAGGACCATTTTCTATTTTCCATTTGAGATTTATCATTTTGTAATTCTGGAGCGAGAAATGAGCGCAGTATTCAAATCCGCCTACCCCTATGCCGACGATAAGATGAATCTGCCGGTGAAGAACGTTGACGCGGCAATTCCTTTTTACGAGACGGTCATGGGATTTCGAGTTGTATCGCGAAATGATTCTTCGCATAAGTCGGCTGTCCTGGCGCGAGACGACATTCAGATCGGTTTAGCCGAGAACGGCGGCGACCCGACTCAGGCAGGGTGCTTCTTTGAAGTCGACAATGCCGAAGCGGCGTTCGCGGAATTGAAGTCGAATGGGTTGAAACAGGAAGAAGCGAATTTCAGAATCGACCAACACGGAGACAAATCCTTCAAAGTCTTTTTCGTCGTCGCACCGGACGGACTGTGTTACTGCCTGGGCGAGCCAGTAGGCAATAGGCAGACGTCAGGAGGCAGCAGGCAGTATCAGGCGTAAGCATTCTCTCTCCCCGCACGTTCGACAACAAAAAAGGGAAAGTGGGGGAAAGGGGAACGGCGAAAGCGGAAAGGGAAATAGCCGCGGATCAAGCGAATGACACGGATCTGAACAATCAGAAACGTGAAATGTGCAGGGACCTCGGCTCGGCTTGAATGTATTTGTGATTTGGCTGGAACAGATTGATTTCGGCGGTGTCTAAGATCTGACTACAAATCCGAGTCTGACTATAAATCCATCATTGAGTCTAACTACACATCTATCGTTGCTGGTGAAAGGCCGATGAAACATCACGATAATTCTTTGCCGCATTGTTCGCGCTTTCGGGTTGTAGGTCACTGAGATTTTCCGGTTGTCAATTACTGAGAAAAGCCATGCTCCGACCTGCCTTCCTTCTTTTTGCCGTAAACCTGGTGCTCATAATTGGGCTCACTTCATGCCATGCCCAAACTTCTTCAAGCCACACGCTTCCGCCTCCCGAGAAAACATCGCCCGGCATTTTCGGCATTAGATTCAGCCATGACGGTCGGACGCTGATTACCGGCAACTTCAACGGCACCGTCAAACTATGGGATGTCGCGAAGGGGCGCCTGCTCCGCACCTTCGACGGGCATTCGGACGTAGTTTATAAAGGCGTCTTAAGTCCTGACGAAAAGCTTCTGGCTTCGTGTAGCCGCGATGGGAAAATCAAGATCTGGGATCCCGCAACGGGACGTGAACTCCGGACTCTGACAGGACATACGCGGCCCATTAAAGCCGTCGCCTTCACTCCTGACGGCAAGACGCTCGCCTCCGTGAGTAATGACGGGACGCTGAGGCTTTGGGATGTCGCAACCGGAACGCAGCAGCGGTCCTTCGTTCATACCAGGTCCAGGGAAATCGATAACTCAGTATATTCGTTGCTTTTCATTTCCTATGGGAAGATGATTGTGGCGGGCAATGGCGATGGAACGATCAGCTATTGGGAAGTGGCTTCGGGTAAAGAGACAAGAGTCCTGAAG
>JALYXE010000350.1 GCA_030947265.1 Acidobacteriota bacterium | reverse complement strand
GTCCAGCACCACCACTGAATTGCCTTCACGAGCGAGCAAATACGCCGTGGACATTCCTGCGATCCCGGCACCGACGATGCAAACATCCGCACTTACTCTTTCCGTTAGCGGTGGTTCCAGTGGCAGTTCGGCAGTGTCCATCCACACGGACCTGCTCTGCGGTCCATCTTTTTTCTCATCGGACACTTTGGACACTTTCTTTCGGGCAGTTTTATTCATTGTCTGAAAACCTCAAAATAGAAGAACTCGATAGAACTTTCCCTTGGAAAAGCGACAGTTCATGTAGCTATACGGTACAAATGTCGCAAGCGCATGTCACTTTACGCATCGCCAAAACAGATTATGCGAGTTAATTTCTTACCGCCGCAAATTCGCAGCCAAGAAGGTGCCGAATGGAAGCGTAACATTCCGACGGCGTTGAAAGTTGATCTTAAGAGGTGGGCGGACAAGTCCGCTATCTAAACGGAAAAGAAAATAGAATCCCATCGTTTAGGAAAATGGAATTCCATCGTTTAGAGAGCGCACTTGTGCGCCAGCGGTGAAGACGAATTTTTAACTAACCCCTACGGGTTCCCACTTAATGTTGACAAGTTGAAACCAGGCAAGCTACCGTTCTGCAGCTAGCGGCGTCTCGGTGAGGAATATGGACCATCCTACTCACATTTCTGGCAGCCTAAATCCTTACCATTGTTATTGGTGGCTCTCCGCGGAGGGGGAGGCAGGGAAATAGCTGTTCGATATGATCATATAGGCGATTAAGAACAGAGTTTTGAACCGGCCACTTCCTTCGAGATGGAATGTGGCCGGTTCTTTTTATGCGACTTCGAGGATACACGACCGAGGTGATTTAAAATGCCCGAACAACAAAGACCTTCGTTATTGGCGGACCACGCTGACATGCGCCCGGTTACTGCCGACGCCGTTGAAAGCACTGCTGGCCGAAACAGAATTGCTCAACTGGATCCCGATCATCCGGGCTTTCGCGATCAGAAGTATCGCGCGCGACGAAATCAGATAGCCGAGATCGCGCTCCAGTACAAAACAGGCCAGGCTATTCCGGATGCTCCTTATACAGCAGAGGAGCATCAAGTCTGGCGCAGGGTTTGGGAGGCGCTGAAGCCCGCCCAGGAAGCACACGCCTGCGCGGAATATCTGGCTTGCGTAGAACGGTTGGCTTTCAAGCCGGATCGCATTCCGCAGTTGCGCGAAATAAACGAGAAGGTACAGGCAATCAGCGGCTTCTGCCTCGAACCAGTCGCTGGTCTTGTTGAGCCGCGTGTCTTCCTGGAGTCTCTGGCCTCGGGCACGTTTCTCTGCACTCAGTATATTCGACATCATTCGACGCCGCTCTACGCGCCGGAGCCCGATGTGGTGCATGAGATTATTGGTCACGCCGCGACGCTGGCAAGCAAAAGACTCGCTGAACTTAATCGCTTATTTGGCACGGCTGTAAAACGCGCAACTGATGTAGAAGCGTTGAACCGCCTGTCGCGAGTGTATTGGTTCACCATTGAGTTTGGGGTGCTGCGCGAAGACGGCGCGGTAAAAGCGTACGGTACCGGATTGTTATCTTCGGCGGGAGAATTGGAGGCGATGCACAAGTCTGAACTGCGACCGCTGGATTTGGAAGCCGCCTCTCGTCAAGAATATGACCCTACACACTATCAGCCTGTGTTGTATTGTGCCGATTCATTTAAGTCGATGTATCATGCGCTTCATGATTATCTTGTGGCCTGGTAGTTTTTCGAGGTCGCAACCAGGAGATGATCCCATGAAAGCATATGTCATGACTACCGGCGCCGTCTTTGGGCTGCTCACCTTGGTTCATCTCTTGCGGATCCTCGCGGAAGGGCTGCACCTCGCGACGGACCCGCTATACGTTCTCATTACCATTGCCGCAGCAAGTTTAAGTTTTTGGGCTTGGCGCCTGCTCAGGCCCTCGACACGGTCGTGACACGTAGCAGCGCGCCCTAACCCTAAGCACCATACAATTACCCCACTACCCGGAAGCCGG
>JALYXE010000348.1 GCA_030947265.1 Acidobacteriota bacterium | reverse complement strand
CTCCGGACGTGGTTGACGATAATCGGGAACCAGCGATTGGCGATGATGGAAATACGCTGGCATTTATTTCTACGCGCAATTTGGTTTCATCACCCGGCAATGCCGACGCCAACCCCGAGCTTTTCTTTTGTCGCACGACTGGCGGATACGCTCCGGGAACGAACACCTATACTCAAACAACAAATACACAAGACGATATTGTTGGTCCAAAAACCTTTTCCAGGTTCCAACAAAATCCGTCGCTCTCTGCCAGCGGCTCCAGGGTTGCTTTCATTTCCACCGCTAATCTGGCGGGTACAAACGACGATGACGCCAGGGGTCATGGAAACGCGGAAATCTACGTGGCGGATTTCGTTGGTTCAGGTCTCACCAACATTCGTCAGATCACAAAGACGAAAGCCGAAACGACCGGAAGTCTGACCGGGACGACGGTAAATTTGCTCAGTCCAGGGCGCCATCTAAGCCGCGATGGGTCCGTGGTTGCTTACGAGTCACGCGCCGAAGATCCCACCGCCAACAGTGCAACAAACACCGGCTTTCTGGCACCCTTTGTTTCTAATGTTGCTAGCGGCGCTCCTAGTTTGATTGGCCCGCGCGCACTCACATCCCCCGGCGATATTATCCACTTTCCAACGTTTACGGATTACGATCCTTCTTCATTAGCGCCTGGCACAGTAGTCTTTGCCTCCGCGCTGAATTTCAAGACCGACGGGACATTTCCTGCGACTGATCAGACGAGCACAGGACTGAATTCTTTAAACCAGCCTCAGATCTTTGCTACCCAGGTTTCCGCCAGTCCGGCAAGAACATTTGCCCGACTGACGAAAAATCCCGTGGGGGCTTTTGGTGGCATGCGACCATCAGCCAGCAATACAGTTAAGAGGATAGCGTTTAGCCTTGGAGGGTCAGAACTCGGCGGGGGCAATAGTGATAATTCAACGGAAGTATTTTATTTATTAACTCCTACCGCAACTCCGGACTCATCGGCCCCGCTGTCCTTCTTTACAGGGGCAAGTAACTTTCCGGTCGCAGCAGCGACGCCGGCCGCAAGCCCAACACCTTCACCAACTCCAACTCCAACGCCCGGCACGATCGCAATCGGACTCGCGCCCGGCGAGCTGAGTATTGTTAGATCGACAGTGCCTCTCGGTCCTTCGCCCGGCAAAAGTTCTGGTTCTAGTAGTTCAGAGACCGCACGTAGCCCGATACTACCAGTAGAGCTTAATGGCGTATCTGTTTCTGTGAATGGCGCGGCCGCCGGGCTTTATTTTGGGGGGGGCGCGATTTCGGAGGGGATCAATTTTGTAATGCCCATCGGCGTCGCAGCAGGCGTCGCGACTGTCGTGGTTAATAACAAGGGAACAGTTTTCCGCGGCTTCGTACAGATAGTTGCCTCACAACCAGACATCTTTACGTCTACCAACGACGCCGGCGGCATCGCCACGGTCTGTAATGTCACAAATACAGCGGTATCGGGTTGCGTAACCGGACCCTTCAAGGTGATGTCGGCGGATAGCACGGGAACGCTTGTGCCCACTGTGCTAGAGATCTGGTTGACGGGCGTTCGAGGTGTAATTGCCAGCGAGGCAAAAGTTAGTATTGGCACTACGGACATCGTTCCTACTTCGGTTCGTCGGAATACCGGGTTCTTTGGGAACGATCTGATTACCATTACCTTGCCTTCGACGCTGGTACCGGGTGATTATCCACTGATTGTGACGGTCACAAAAGCTGGAACATTTTCCAGTCGAGCTGCTGCAACCGCGCCGCACCTTACGATCATTCCGTAGGTTGAGGGCTCCTAATCGCTGTATTCCGAAACCCGCACCTTAAAATCCTGCGGGTTTCGTTTTTTTGCGAGCCACATAGAGCCTGGAAATGTTACTATTCTGCCGCGGGAGCGTCTCCCCGTTCTACATTGGCCGCCCTGGCGTTTCCTAAGAAGTATATTCAGCCCACGGTTTCCTATTTGGCTCTCACTAATGCGACGTCCCAATCCCATCCTGGCGTTACTCGCTGTGCTGGCATGTGTTGTGTCCAGCCAGCCATCTTCTTTTGAAATACCAGGTTTTGAGCCATCTGGCGGTTCTCGCGAACGACAAATAAAGTGGCCAAATAAGACTATCCAGATAGCTCTCTCGACCTCGCTAATGTCCCCCTCGGCGGCTGTCAAACCGGACAGCGACGTGGCTGGCGCGGTTAGGCGAGCGCTCAACAGTTGGGCCGACGTTGCCGATATCACGTTTGTAGAAGTTTCTTCGAAGGCCCAATCGATTAGCCCGACCAGTGGTGGCGACGGCATCAATCTGATCACTATTGCTCCGACAGCAGAAAATCTTGACATCTTTGGTGAAGGAAATAACACGGCACGCACCCGCGTCTTTTATGACCCGGAAAACGGAGAGATCAGCGAAGCTGATATCGTCATCAATCCCTTTCCTTATTCAGCTGAAGGTCTCCCTATTCAGTTTTCAACTGACGGCACGGCGGACACCTACGATCTTGAGTCGACGTTTGCTCATGAGATAGGACATCTTCTTGGTCTAAGTCATTCGAGTGTGATAGGCGCGACAATGCAGGCTTCACAAGGACTAAACGGGACTTACGGTTTGCCCGCGTTCACCGAGCGCACGCTTAGCGAGCCTGACCTGGCAGCCGTTCGCAGCCTCTATGGAGCTCGGGAAAAACTCGGTTCTCTTGGTTCTATTGAGGGAAGAATTTTGAACAGCATCGACGGGGCTCTGTTACCTGCGATTGGCGCTCACGTTTGGATTGAGGACCTGGCTTCCGGTCGTGTGATAGCAAGTAGTCTCACTAATCCAAGCGGGAGATTTAGTATTAACGGCGTTCCATCCGGCAGGTATCGGGCCATGGCCAAGTATGGCGAGGGAGTTGATGAATCGACAGCGCTCACGTCTGCTGGCGGCGCTGGACCCCGTGCGCGGGCGCGCGCTTTTCGCAGCGTTGAGATTAAGAGTCGATTGCGAGTTGCCGCGGACAAAGCCACAACGCTAAATTATGTTCTGGTGCCGCCGCAAAATTCGCCACCGGCGCTGAACCCGCGCTTCATCGGAATAAACGGCGAGCTCTCAACTGTGCCCGTGCCCGCCAAAGCCGGCACGAAGTTTACTCTCTACGTTGGAGGCGACGGAGTGGACCAGGTTCCCGGCAGCGGCCTCATAATCAGTTCTCCTTTTATTACAGTGGATCCGGCAAGTCTGATGTTGCAACATTTCAACAGTTCAACCCCCGTTATTAGTTTTGAGGTGACAGTTGCAGCCAATGCGCCGCCGGGGGACTACAGCATACGTCTCCAGTCAAACTCCGGTGAGATCGCCTATCTAGTCGGTGGCATAAAAACGAGTCCAAGGTTTTGATTTGATGATTCTCGCGTTCCCGGCGCGATTGACGCTCCATCCCTGCTTGTCAACCATTCTTATCTGCCATACATTTCGTTTTAAAATACTTTGAAGTTTGTACTTTGAGATTTGAACTTTGCCCGCCGCGTGTTACTGAAGTCGGCCCGTCCTAGAAGAAATCGAACACAAAGCTCAAAGCACCAAGGTCAAAGCACGCCAGCTCTAAGTGACGCAGTTTCGTCCTATGAAACGCAAGTTGCTCGACTACCTCAGATGTCCTTCGTGCTCCGGTGCAATTCTGTTGGCGTCGGTCGCACGTTCGGAAAATACCGAGATCATTGAAGGCCTACTCGCCTGTAATGGTTGTGAGCGCACTTTTCCAATCACGCGCGGCATCCCCCGTTTCGCGGCGCCCGAGAAGCTTGAGCCCGACAAAGCCGCAACCGCTGAGAACTTTGGCTGGCAGTGGCAACACTTCAGCCACAATGATGACCTTTACGCGGATCAATTTCTTGGCTGGATCGCGCCCGTGCGGCCCGTGTTTTTCCAGGGGAAGGTTGTGCTGGAAGGCGGGTGCGGAAAAGGGCGTCACACGCAATTGGCCGCCGGTTGGGGAGCGCGCGAGGTAATTGGATGCGATTTAAGCGACGCGGTGGAAACCGCGTTTGGCGCGACTCGTAACCTGGAAAACGTGCACATAGTTCAGGCCGACATTTATCATTTGCCGTTCGACCGCAAATTTGACTATGCATTCTCTGTCGGCGTCTTGCATCACTTGCCCGATCCGGAGGTTGGCTTTCGCTCGTTAGCTGCGAAAGTGAAAGACGGGGGCCATCTTTCAGCGTGGGTCTATGGAGCAGAGAATAACCAGTGGATCACGCGCGGCGTAAACCCCCTACGCGAAAAATTCAGTTCTCGAATCGATCGGCGTGCACTGTTGCACCTGTCAAAGGTGCCAACGGCTCTTCTATATGCGGCCACGAAGCTTGTGTATGGGCCACTCAACCGCTCAGACGCAGGCTCAGCATTGGCGCGTCATCTTTTCTATAACGATTACCTTAGCGCGATTTCGAGGTTTGGCTGGCGCGAACAACACACAATTGTTTTCGATCACCTGGTGGCGCCCACGTCGCACTACATTCGCCGAGAGGAATTTGAAAAATGGTGGCACGACGTCCGGGCAAAGGAGGTCGCTATCGGCTGGCATAACAGGAATAGCTGGCGTGGTTTTGGGCGGATACAGAACGAATTTTGAACTCTGTATTTTGAGCTTTGTATTTGAGCTTGGTACTGGGTGTTCGATTGTGCCCTGAAGAGCCAACTTCTGATAGCCCTCGGAGGACAAAGCCCAAAATATAGAGTTCACCACTTAGAGTACAAAGCTCAAAGCTCAAAGCACGAAGCCCAAAGCTGAAGGTACCCGCTTACGTAACAGCTTTCTGTACTATTCACTATTCACCATTTACTATTCACTCGCTAATGATTTCCGCTCAAACAGCACGGCGCGCGGTGTGGCGGCCCCTCTGGGAGCTGCCCGGCCGGTTCGACTTGATCCGTTCACTGGCACGGCGGGAATTGGTGGCGCGTTACAAAGGTTCGATACTGGGGATCATGTGGGCCATACTGACGCCCGTAGTGATGATCGCAATCTTCACTTTTATTTTTGCCGGCATCTTTGGCGCCCGCTTCGGCGCTCGCGGTTCTTCCTGGGACTATGCGCTCTACCTTTTCTGCGGCCTGCTGCCGTGGACCATGTTTCAGGAGACGCTACAACATTCATCCACGACGATCATTAGTCATGCAAATCTGGTAAAGCGGGTAGTCTTTCCACTGGAAACGTTGCCGGTGGCGCAAGCACTTTCGTCGTTGGGGAATCAAATGTTTGGGACGCTCGCCCTCGTAATTGCCACAGTCATTATTCATCGCGAGTTGCACGCGACTATTCTCTGGTTGCCGGTTCTGCTTATCCCACAACTGATCGCAACGCTCGGCGTCGCATGGTTGGTGGCTTCTCTCGGCGTATTTTTGCGCGACATCGTCCAGGGCATCACGCTTGTCTTGATGGCCTGGATGTATCTGACTCCAATAATCTATCCGGAGTCGATCGTGCCGGAACGCTATCGTCCCCTCATCAATGCCAACCCTTTCACGGCACTGGTACGCAGCTATCGGCGTATTTTTCTAGAAGGCACCGCTCCCCATTGGTCCAGCCTGGCCTACTTCACCGGCTGCGGAGTAGTCCTGTTTGTTTTTGGTTACTGGTGGTTTGCAAAGACACGACGAAACTTTGCAGATGTAATTTGATCCTGGTCAAAGGTCAGAAATCAAAGGTCAGAAATTAGAGATCCGACCTCTGGCCTCTGATCTCTGACCTCTGATCTCTGTCCCTGCCTCTGGCCTCTGACAATACAATTCCCAGCAGCCACCAAAACACCAGCGCAACTTCGCCGTCACCGAAGTTGTAGTTTACGAGTGAACTGGCGAAGAAGCCTGCTACCGCGCCAGTTGCCCCGAGCAGGATGCCATACCGGTTCGTATCGCTCGAATCCCGTGTGGATTTCTCGCCTCTTGATGCTGTGAACCAGAACAGCGCCATTATCCATAACCAAAGAATGAGGGCCGGCAGGCCCCGGTCAAAAGCCAATTGTAGTGGAGTGGAATGAAGATGAAGCATGTCTGTGCCCGGGAAGCCCCACTCCGCCCAATGCACATGCATTGCATCCATGCCATGGCCGAACAGCGGATGAAGCATCATGCGCGAGAGTCCCACTTTGGCGACCTGGAAGCGCAGTGACGAGCTGGAATCCTCGAGCGACAATGCGTTCTTCGCCCGAGTCTGGTAGACAGCAAACGCGCCCACAGCCAGAAGAACCAGGAGGGCTGCGAGGGTCAACACCTTTGCTTTTCTTCCGAGCGCGCGAACACTGATCACGCAAACTCCGATGGCCAACGCCACCAACACTGTTCGCATAGCTGTCAACGCGATTCCCAGAGCCAGCAGCGCAGTGGCTGCAAATGCCAGCTTCGAACGGAGATTCAAACCATGATTTTTGAAATTTGCCAACGCCAGCCCAAAAGCTAGCTGCGCAAGAATTTGAAGAATCTCAGAGTAGGTTTCGTAG
>JALYXE010000343.1 GCA_030947265.1 Acidobacteriota bacterium | reverse complement strand
CCGGCTTCTTCGGCTCGCCGCGCATTACTTGAGCCGGCAATTTAACATCCGTCCCTCACGCTGGCCTGATAGTCCTCGGCATCAACGCTGTACCTGCTTTCACCTCCTTCGGAAACACAGAAAGCCTTATGCGACAACTGGCGGCCGTCCCCTCCGTCTCTCTCGCTACGAAGTCCTTAATTGAGACCCAAAGTTTCGGGGGATGCATTGACCGGATTTTGAAAAATACTGTTGACGCTCAATCTTCAAAGTGGTATACGCACCTACTAAAACGATTTAGTTCGTTGTTTGAACCTCCTGTGTGCAAGAGAAAATCAGAAAGACGATCTCTTGGGAGTTATGCAGACGGAGGTCGGCATCGCAGGGGACAGATTTCTTTCGGCGGGTTGCCGCTCTTGGGAAAAGACGGGCAGATGCTGTGCTGTATCAACTGGCGTTTCGTAGCCAGTCCGGCTCTGGTGACTCATTCTTCGTTGGAGTAGAGAGCTGTGCGACGTATAAACCTGGAAAAGGCGCAGGGTGCGCGCTGCGACACGATTCGAAACATTAATCGCCAGCTTGTGCTCAATTATGTGCGCGAAAGAGCGCCTATCTCGCGCGCGGAAATCGCGCAAAAGACTGCCCTCCAACGCTCCACCGTCTCGTACCTGGTTGACGACCTAAAAGCCGAACGTCTAATTGAAGAGTTCAAAGGTCACTCTACAGGCGGCCGTCGCCCGCTACTGCTTCAATTACGCGCCGCCGGCGCAGTCGCCATAGGAATCGACTTAGGCTTTGCGCGCACCATCGTCGCGGCAAGCGACCGGCTCGGCCACGTGCTCGAGCAGGAAGAGTTCGCGTCCGGCATGAGTCGTAAGCTAATGCTCAACAGAATAGTGGCTCGCGTTCGTGCACTCAGCAAGAAACATAAGCGCATTGAAGGCATCGGCATCAGTCTGCCAGGTGTAATCGATCCTGAAACGGGTGGGGCGCTGTTCGTGCCGTATTTCAAATGGCGCAACTGGGCCGTTGCGCAGGAAATAAAGGCTGCCACCGGACTGCCAGTCAAGATTGACAATAATGCTAATGCGGCGGCATTAGCTGAGTTATGGTTCGGTCCCCCTCAAATCCGGAAGATGCGCGATTTCATCTTTGTCCTAATAGAAGATGGACTTAGCACCGGGATCGTTTTTGATGGTCAGGTTTATCATGGGATGGCTGGAGCTGCCGGCGAGTTCGGCCACATGACGATCGGCGTGAGGGCACCTGTTGCATGCAGCATCGGCAACCACGAATGCTGGGAAGCTCTTGCCTCGGTGCCTGCTGCCCGCGCTCGTTATACGAAACTGTCCCACAGCTCGGTGGGTCACGACGGTGTCAGCCTTGAGCAGTTGATGGATCGCGCGTTGAAGGGCGAGCTTGCCGCAAAAGCTTCGCTAACCGAGACTGCACATTATCTAGGTGTCGGTATTTCGAACTTGATCAAGGGGCTCAGTCCTCAAGCGATCATTGTCGGCGGGCAGATCACACGTGTCTGGCCGTTAATTGCGAAAGAACTCAAGAAGGCTGTTGAGGAGAACTCTGTCTGCTGTGGCTTACCTTCAGCGCGCATCATCACCTCCAGCTTAGAAAATCCGAGCCTCATGGGGGCGTTGAGCTTAGTGCTGTCAGTAAAGTTCGCCCTTAGGCTGCCTATCTAGGTTATCTGCGAGACGGCAAGGTCGCCATGATTGCCGCATGTAAAACGATCATCGCAGAGCCACCGATCAAAGGAACGACCAGCCCGGCGCGTAAGGCGCCGTAGTGATTTGATGACAGTCCTACCAGCCACGGGAACACGGCAGCGCCTAATCCTGCCAGAATGAACAAGGTACCAGTCAGGCGCGTCGCATCGTGTCCAAATCGCTCAGTGAAGAGCGCGATTGTAGTGGGAAAGACGGGCGCCAGGCCGAGTCCCGTAACACCCACTCCGATCAGGACAGTCGTTATCGTCGTACCCAACAGAATAATGACCAGGCCGCTCACGGCAACAAACATACCGAGGAGCACCATGCGGGTGTCGCGGATACGCCGCAGGACGAATGGGGCTGCAGCCCTGCCCATCAACAAGCCCGCCCAGAAGAGTGACGGCGCCACCGACCAGGAAAACTGGGAGGAGGGGCCGAGGCGTTGGACGTATGAGGCGATCCAACCTCCTGTCGCCGACTCCGTTCCGATGTTCACAAAAACCAGCGCGGCTGTCAGTAACGCGTACGGAGTCATCCAAAGGCGCAACACCCCAGAACGCGTCGCCTCTCCGGCTGTCAGAGCGAAGGGGAGAAGAACGCTGCTGCGCCCAATCAAGATGCCGATTACAATCAAGGGGGTGGCCACACAGACTAGCGCGATAGTGAACCCGACGGAGCGCGAAAGCGTAGGGACCAACACGGGGCCGCTGACCGCTCCGACTCCCCAGGCGAGATTTAGGAGGTTAAGCGCCGCTGCTCGCCTCCCGATATTAAGTTCCGAGATCAGCAGGTTAATCGTGGGTATAGTGAGTCCGAGTGACAGCCCCGTCCCGGAGATTGACAACACTCCGGCCACCCATGACTCAAAGCCAAGACAAGCCGTACTGACGGCCATCAAGCCGAAGCCGGCTACCAACAGCGGCAAAAAACCAAACCGCTTGATGAGTAAGCCGCACAGCGCGGAACCCACAATGGCCCCGGCGGACTGAACGAAAAAAAGAGCGCCCGCGCCCGCATCGTCGAGCCGCCATCGGGCCGATAGAAGAGGAAGAATCGGGCCGAGCAACGTGTTGACGATGCCTATCAACACGAACCCGATGTGAAGCAGCGGGACGACCGGGCTTGCGCGTGGAGACGCTCGGATTAATTGTTCGCTCTGCTGCATATCATTTGTGCAAGCAAGTTTCGGGTGGCGCACGTCGTCAGTGCAAAGCAGACAAGCGGCTCTGAGTGGGACCGCGCCTTCAGCGAGCTGCGGTAGATTGGAAAATGAACTTCCAATCTTTCCAAGAACCGTCGCGTTCCAATAAAGACTCGGCGCGTGCTGTTCTCGGATGTCTGGTTAGAATGATGCTGCCAGGCGACAAACACGAACAGACAAGGCGTCGCTATGTTTTCTGTTGACGGAGACGCTATCACGCTTCCGATTGACAATCCAGGGAGCTCTGTTTCTGTGGTTGGAGCTGGATGTCGAACCTAGTGAGAAGGAGCGGTTACGTGCGATCGATTCCCGGAGTGTACGTGATTCAGCGTTTTCGTCGCCAAGAATCCAAACATCGATAATGTAATTCCACCGAGACTCTGGTAAGCTGTCGGCCTCGATTGCATCAAGATTTTCAAACCGATCACTCGATTGGTGCCAGCGCTGCGAGGTTATTCCACGGTTGGCCGCTTGGTCACCTGCTTAAGAGCCGCGGCGCTGCCCAACGTCAATGCCCTCGGGTTGCAGATGCGATACCCACGGCGTTTGCTTCGTAGATAGCTGAAATAAAGGAGGGAAACGTATTCGATGAAACGTAGAACATTGATGCTTTGCGTAGTTCTTTTGACGCTAATTGCCGGCGGGTGTGTCTCCAGCACACAACAAACAAACACCAGCGGTGCGAGAAAGAAAAAGGGTCCAAACGATCCAGTCGTAATTGGCTTCTCGATGGACACTGTCAAGGAAGAGCGTTGGCAACGCGATAAGGATTTGGTCGAGAAGCACGCAAAAGAACTCGGCATGCAGGTTTCGGTGCAAGTTGCTAACGGCGACGACAGTTTGCAGGTAAAGCAGGCTGAGAACCTTTTGACGCAGGGTGTCGATGTACTAATCGTCGCACCACATAAC
>JALYXE010000257.1 GCA_030947265.1 Acidobacteriota bacterium | reverse complement strand
GGGTGCGGATCTTCGCCCATTAAACGCCGAAGATCTCGGTTTACAGCTTTCCACACGAGAGTTAAGCTTTGACGCCATAGCAGCCCCAGCCGGATTAGCGACTTTGTCGTGGCAATGAACAAGTCGGAAGTCGAAAACGGGAAGACTTTCCAGCCTTTAGACTTTAGACCTGAGACGTCAAACTTGAGGAATTCCCTCAGGGTCTTGAAACATCTTTTATTTCTCAGACGTAATATTTTGGCATGAGCACATCTGGAAATCCCTATACTTTGAGTTTTAGTTCAGCCGCCGATCGTGAACTGGTTGCCAGCGCTGCCCGTGGCCTGGAGGGAGGGTTTGAAGAACTCGTCAGACGCTACCAGCGCCCCATATCCGCCTACGTTTACCGAATGGTGGGCGATTATGAGGCTGCACTGGATTTAACTCAGGAAATTTTCATCAAGATATACGCGTCGCTTTCCCGCTACCGTCCGGAGTTTAAGTTCTCGACCTGGATCTACAAGGTTGCGCATAACGCCGCCATAGACCACCTGCGGCGGAGCGCAGGCCGAGAACGGTCTCTTGTTAACGGCAGCGCAAGCGATAGTTACGATCTTCCAATCGAGAGCGGCGGTCTAAGTCCGGAACAAGAAAGCGAGCGTGAGGAGCGCAGGATAGAAATTGAAACCGTGGTGAGTTCGCTTCCCACGCTTTACCGGGAGTTGGTTCTTTTGCGTCACTCACAGGATCTTAGCTATGAGGAAATTGTCGACGTTACCCGCTTACCTCTGGGAACCGTAAAGAACCGCTTGTTTCGTGCTCGCGAAATTATGCGACAGGAGTTTCTGAATAAAGGTATCACTGGAGTTTAGTTTTTCCGACACTCGTGTTCAATAGCGATCAAATTTGCGAGACTGAAAAGATTGCCGCTTACATTGAGGGCGACCTTGAGCCTGCCTTGCTCGCAACTCTGGAAGAACATATCAAACAATGTAGTCGCTGCGCTTCAGAATTGCAGGCGCAACGTCTCTTTCTGTGTGAGTTAGATTCCGCGCTAGCTGGCCCGTTTGATCTCGAAGTTCCCACGAACTTCGCTCGGGTAGTAGCGGTTCGTGCTGAGAGCGACATGAGGGGTGTGCGGGATCGCGCGGAGCATACGAGGGCCTTGCGGTTTTGCATAATTCTCGCTTTAGCGGCCTTTGCGTTGCTAGGTGCCGCTTCGAGCAAGGCTGTCATACTTAACATACGAGTTATAGCTAACAAGGTGTTCGGAGTTATTGGGTTCTTTGCGAAAGCCATTTATGATGTCGCGGCCGGATTTACATTAATCTCGCGAGTTGTCAGTCGCGGAATGATTACGGATTCGCGCATTACGAGTTTGTCTGGCCTCTTTCTCGTCGCTCTCGCCATCGGTCTGCTCTCAATTCTGATATCACGTTACCACCGGACGCGTAGCATCGAATAAGCGCGCGTTCGCAGAACTTACCACCGCACCAATGGTGAATGAATTAATCTTTCAACCAAGCAACGATCTGCCTTGGCTACGAAGCACTTTTAAGTCCAGCGCCTTGCTCCTTTCCCTTTTGTTCATGCTGGGCGCAATTCATGCGCAGAGTCCTACAAAACCCGACCCATCTGATACTCCTTATGTTGTGGAGGGTGTAAGCGATACTATCGCCTACGGCATAGGCCGCTCTTTGAGAATCAATGGCACCGCAAAAAATGGCGCGATTTCCTTGGGAGGCGACGTCATTGTTCAGGGAACGGTGGACGGCGACGTGGCTGCAATTGGCGGCTCCGTGATTCAGCTTGAGGGCGCGCGGATCAATGGCGATGTCATGACCGTGGGCGGCGCCTACCAGCATTTTGACAAAGAGCCGCTGCGCAGTCGCGGAGCTCAGACAATTATGTACGCTGGTTATGAGCAGGAACTGCGAAATCTGATACGTAATCCAAAAGACCTGCTGGTGCCTCATTGGTCTGCGAGGTATATCGGGCTGCGACTTCTTGCGGTGCTGTTTTGGTTTATCGTGTCTTTGGCTTTGACTGCGGCGATGCCCGGGACAATCAGCCGGGGAATAGCGCGCCTGCAATTATCACTCGGTCGGGTAGCGATTATTGGAGTTATCGGATCCTTGATAATCGGTCCCGGTGTTATTTTGAGTCTACACTACTTGCCTTATACCATCAGTGTCTTAATCGGCCTGATGGCGCTGCTATTGATTGTTGTGGCGGGATTGTTTGGACGCGTGATCATCTACGCCTCGACAGGCCGGTGGTTGCAACGAAAGTACTTGAAGCTCGGGCAAAATTCAGAGTCGGTTGCCCTGTTGTTAGGCACGATTTTTTGGATCACGCTTTCATCCCTTCCCTATATCTGGCCAATCGTTGTTGCTGTTGTGTTAGTGACGAGTCTTGGCCTTGCGCTTACAGCTCGATATCGCGTCGGCTGGAAACGCGGGCAGGAAGTCTAAAGCTCGCTTTGCCGTCCGAAATAACCAAAAAACTTTAGACGAATCGAAGTCCTCGCGCATCAAAAAGCTCTTGGTGCGTGCTGGATGAAGGGTTTGTGCAACTTTTCCGAACACCAGGCGTGAATACCGCAAGGATGCAGGCGCCCGTATGCTAAGCAGAACGGGCAACTTAACTAGAACATTCGTCGATTCGGATGCGTAACAGACTGGGATAGCCCAGAAACGTTTTGCAGCAGATAGTTCAGAAACGTTTGCAGAATAGTAAAATAATTCAACAAAGAGGCCGCTCGCGGTGTCCTCACAGCGGAACAGGAGGAGTAATGAAAGCGCTTTTTCTCGCAACCGCGTTTGTGCTTGGATTAGTGGTTGCCGGTCCCGGTGCTTACGCACAGACAACCCCCTCCACGTCCTCGTCGCAACAGACTGGCGATGCGGGCATCACGCCCAACGGTGCTATCGGCGAAGTCAAAGTAATTGACACCGCCGCGAAGCAACTGATCGTCAAAACGGACGCCGGCTCTCTAGTGACGGTCGCTCTGGCCGAAAAGACCATTTACATGCGATTAGCTCCGGGGGAAAAAACCTTAACTAACGCCACGAAGATCACATTTTCAGACGTTGGCGAAGGAGATCGGGTTTGGGCTCGAGGAAAAGTCACGGAGGACCATAAATCAGTGCCGGCCTCCGCTTTGATCGTCATGAACAAAGTGGACATCGCGAAAAAGCAGGAGCAGGAACGAGCCGAATGGAAGAGACGAGGAATTCTAGGCATCGTCACAGCTCTTAAGCCCGAGACCAAAGAGATAACGATCTCCACCCGGTCGATGGCGGGTCCGCAGCCCATAATTATTCCCGTATCCGACAAAGTTGAGGTGCGCCGATACGCACCCGACTCGATTAAGTTTGCGGATGCGAAACAGGCAAAGTTTGAAGACCTAAAAGTAGGCGATCAGCTTCGTGCGCTCGGTGAGCG
>JALYXE010000245.1 GCA_030947265.1 Acidobacteriota bacterium | reverse complement strand
TGATGTTGGAGGCCGCAATCACTACTATTTTCGGTCGAACATTCCCTATTTCGCGCCTTCAGCGCTTGCAAAATTTTTGGACCTCACCTAGGGCGTTGCCCTAGGCTGTTACATTTCGCGCCTTTGGCGCTGAGACCCAGAGTTTTCACACAGTCCAGCCTCGTTAGTGACCGGGTCTGCGAAGAACGATGATGGCGTCTATGAAGTAGCCGAAAATAAGCGCTTTGCGCCGGCCGCCCCAATGCGACAGGTCGCAGCCGACCAAAGCGCTGACAAGTCACGGCACTCCAAAGACGGCGCCTGGCGCCCGATGCGCTCTCTCCAATGCAGCGCGGTCCCAGTTAGCGAGGTTGGCGCCGGCTTCGTAGGTAGTCTGGCAAAAGTCCATGAGTATGTGTCCGGGCAGGCCGGATGTCCTTACATTCTCGTACAACAGAAAAAACTCTTTCATCTCCGCGCTATAGAATGTTTCGGCGGGGCGAATCTTTCCCTGGTTAACTGTGTTGCTTAAGCCTGCGGGCTCGGGCGCGGTGTAAGAATAAAACGCCGCTTCCATATCCTTGTTTCCCGGCCAGAAGCCATGACTGATGACCTCATGCGAGTAGGCTTCGCGAGTGATCAGATCGGCGCCTTCGCGTTCCGGCGCGGGACGGCCGGAGAAACGCGTCACCGCCATGTCAAAGCTGCCCCAGAAGAAATGCACCGGACTGACTTTGCCGATGAAGCGCGCACGAAATTCCTTTAATACTTCATCCACCTTCACCAGCGCGCGCCAGAAGCGATTGGCGTATTCCGCATCATAAGAAGCATGTGTCGTGTCTTCTTCGAAGGGAATGGGATTAGGGATCTCGACCGGCATGGTCCAAATTTTTATATTCAGTCCCAAATCCCGAAGGGCCACCATCACTTCCGCATAGAAGTCGGCCACCGATTGAGGACGCAGTGCCAGGCTTTTTGTTGCGCCGTCGCTACATTCGATCCGTAACTTGTGGTCGACGAAATCAAACTCGATCTCGAAGTAACGCTCGCGGAAGGGCATGGCCGATGTTGTCAGGCCCCGCGCAGAAACATAGAGAGGCACATTCCACCAGTGATTCACCAATGGGGTTTGCCGGAGCCGGATCTTGCCGACAACCTGTGTCCACATGTGGACGGTTGCGCAGGTGTCTTTCCACTCGTCGAATTTTAGAGCGGGCAAGGAGTTGTTATTTGGCATTAGTGAACAGCAGGCAGCAAACAGTAAACAGCAAACCCGTGAATAGTGAATCGTAAATCGCAAATAGTAAAGCGGAGGACGCGGCAGGTGCTGATGCAGTTTGAACCTGAGGATATTGACAAGGTGGGTCGTATGAGGTCAGTACCACCACGCGGTAGCGGGTGGGTCCCTATCGCGGCATTTAACCCGGCCCTTCGCGGGACTTACGTTTCTTTGATTCGCTTCCAGAATCCATCACGCGGTGGGGTCGGTTCCAGTTTTGTTATTGATTCTATTACAGGAGAAAATTGTCTCGCTTGTATACGCTCGCCGTTCGTGGGCGAGATGGAGAACTGATATGCGCAAAGAAAATTTATGGAAGCAGAAGGGTAAGGGCTTTGCCCTCCGATGTGCGGAAGGTCTCTGACCTTCCGCGGTGTGCTGGAATATTTGGGGCTATGCCCCAATTTGGGGAGCAGCCCAGGGAATAATTAGGTCTTTGCCGGTGGGCATAGCCGCCACCGCACATCAGAGGGCGGAGCCCTTCCGCATTTGTTACAACTCCTGACTAACCACTGAATTACAATGGGGCGCCGGTGAAATTCACGGCGCCGCATTTTAGCCCGTCACATTTTCACGTCGGCCGAGCCATCAAGCCCTGTTGACGGCCGGTTGGATCCAGCCTTATCCCGGACCCATTGTTCCGGCCTTTTTTCTTACGAAGCCCAGATTCAACTGCGGCAGAGAGTTGAAATTGGCGGCCTTCCAGCAAGAGTCTTTGGCCCTATCTTTATCACCTTTGCCCTGATAAGCCTGGCACAACCGATACAGATCGTAAGGGTTCTGCTGGTTAGCCTGTTGAAGTTCAGAGACGGCACGGTCGTAATTCTTTTCCTCCAGAGCAATAATTCCGACCAGCTGGTGAGCTTGTCTTGTTTGTACCGGATTCTTTAAAGCCTCCGTTCCCTTCCGGAATTGTTCGGCCTCGGTCTTCGCCCTTGCCAAGTCCTTCTTCCCTAGCGCAACTCTGGCCAGATTGTAGTGATGAAAGAGCTTTGCATTGTCCTTTATCTGCTGGGAAAGGTTGGAGTCCTGTGTCATTTTAAGGCCGCGTTCAAAAAGCGCTTTCGCGTCATCATACTTACCCATCTCCAACATAATGTTTCCCTTCAGTTGCAGGTCGCCAGTCATTGCTGGAATATCCTTGGTCTTTTCGCCCAGCGCGTACTGCTTGTCCACTTCCTGCAGAGCGCTGTCCATCTTCCCGCTATCGATGTCAACGACAGTCAAGGCAAACAAGGCCGTGCGTTGTTCGGCATCACTTCTCGATTTCTCTAAAATTTTCTGTAGCTCCGCAGCTGCCTCATCCGGATTTCCCTTGTACATCAGAGCCGCCGCAATGCCCTGGTGAGAATTGATAAAGTTTGGATCGATCTCCAACGCCTTGCGATACTGCGTGATCGATTCGTCAAACTTACCCATCTTCAGGAGCAGTTCAGCGTAGGAGTCATATGGATTCGGATCGTTGGGAATGAGCTCAATGTATTTCTGGAACGCTTCCTCAGCCTTTGCGTAATCCACATTCTGCCGGTACGCATATCCGAGAAGGTTGTAGGCGGCTGAGTAATCGGGAGCCAGTTCGGTCGCCTTCTTGTAATGATC
>JALYXE010000199.1 GCA_030947265.1 Acidobacteriota bacterium | reverse complement strand
ACTCAACCTGGAGCGATTGGAGCGCTATCTACACCAGTCCAGACGGGAATCAGATCTCCAGTCCGCGCGCTCGTTTTATTCAATGGCGAGCCACTTTAAGATCCGCTGCAGTGTCGAGTAAGACCTGGATGGAAGACGCCAGCCTCGCTTATCTACCCAGAAACGTGGCTCCTGAGGTGCTGTCCATTACTTCGCTGCCCATCGGTGTGGGGCTGCAACAGGTGGCCCAACTTCAAACGGATCCCAACGTCGAATCTTCTGGCCTCGATCCCGCGTTATTCGGTGCGGTCGCCCAGGTTCCGCCGCGGCGTCTTTTTCAGCGGGGAGCGCGTTCCTTTCAATGGCAGGCTGAGGACCGAAATGGCGACACATTGGAATACGCCATCTATTATCGGCCAGTAAACGAAAGTGCGTTTCGACTTTTGAAAGATAAACTGCGCGACAACTTTTACACAATCGACGGAGCCACGCTGGCCGACGGGCGCTACGTCATCAAGATTGTGGCGTCCGACGCGCCGGATAATCCAGCCGGCCAGGCGCTTTCAGGTGAGCGCTTGAGCGAACCGGTGGACATAGATAATACTCCACCGGTTGTCCGCGCTGTAGCATCCAGCGGTAGCGCTATTCGAGCTATTTTCGATGTTGATGACGCCACCGGCAAAATTAAAAGGGCCGACTTCAGTCTTGATGGCGCGCCCTGGAACCCATTGTTTCCGGAGGACGGAATCGCCGACAGCGGACACGAACGCTATTCCGTCGAACTTCCCAACCTCCCGCCCGGGGAACACACAGTTAGTCTGCGAGCGTTTGATGGGAGCGGCAACGTAGGGACACTTAGCGTCACATTGCGGCGCTAGCGTAAACTGCGTAGAAGGCATTCGTGCCTAAGTTTCTTCCTGTTTTGGGGATGACGACTGATAAGATGTCTGTCCTACAAAGCCTCGATTTAGCTGCACGATACCGTGCGAAATGGTTCGAAAGCGTGCGCAGGAGCGATATTTTCGTCAATATGATAAGGCCGGAGGACGGGATTAAGGCATATACCATTCTGGCATCGTTCTTGCTCAATTACGGCCGGCGCGTCTCTTCTCCCTCCCATGCGCGCTTGATAAATGCATGAGGAGGATTGGAAATTCGATGTTCGACATAAACCGAAAACTGTTGGTGGTGGTTATGGGCTGTTTGCTCCCAGTAGGAGTATGTGCGCAGAAGCAAGGCGATAAGCGTCCACCAAAAGATGACAACAAAGTAGTCGTCCAGCCCAAGGGCCAGAAGCCGCCGCCGAACAACAACAATCAGGGTGACAAAAAGGGAGAAGACAAAAAGGGGAAACCCTAAAACGCCGGGGTCCTCGGCGGGTCAACGCCGCTGGGGTAAAAGACCTGCGCGGCGCGAAGCTGAGCGCTTTTGATTAACTGGCGCTTTCGCATAACTGGCAGGTTTGAATAACAGCCAGGCCAAATTTGAAAATCCGCTTAACTCAGGTTGAGCGGGTTTTTTCGTGAAAGCGTTTCTTCATTCGCGAGATTCGGATTAAATCTGGGGGACGTTCATGTTAATTAGTGCTCATACGCTTGCTTTAAAGTTTTTATCTCAATTTTACCCATTTGAAGTATTGCGTCCATAACCCTTTTCGACTTCTCAGCATTCTTGTCTTGCATCATTTCACCCAAAACAGTGGGAACGATCTGCCATGACAAACCATACTTGTCTTTAAGCCAGCCGCATCTTGACGTTTCTCCGCCTTCAGAGAGTTTCTTCCAGAACTCGTCTACTTCTTCCTGCGTTTCGCAGTTCACTAAAAGCGATGTGGCCTCAGTAAATTTGAATTGTGGGCCCCCGTTTAGCGCCAGAAATTCTTGCCCATCGAGCTGGAATTTCACGATCATTACCGTTCCCTTCGGGCCGGGGCCTGCTTCTCCGTAGCGAGTAACGCTCACAACCTTTGAATTTTTAAAAATAGAAACATAAAAATTCGTCGCCTCTTCGGCTTTCTCATCGAACCACAAGAATGGGGTGATTTTTTGCATAAGTCTCCTTTGTTGTTT
>JALYXE010000177.1 GCA_030947265.1 Acidobacteriota bacterium | reverse complement strand
TCTCGTGTAAACGTGCCCAGCATCACCTTAGGCAACAATAGACTCTTAACATCGTCAGTTATTCCTGCCGCGCCATAGATGCGCATCCGGGTAGGCGCCAGATAATTGCGGAGATCTTCGTCAGCTGCCAGTTTTTCTGACACGACTGAAACGCTGGCACCTGTATCGATTATGAAATTTAATGGCTTTTCAATTCCTTCAAGATGAACTTCGCCACTTAGAAATCCGCTCGAGGTCGTCCGCACGGGAATCTCGAGAACACTGGAGGTCGAAGGTATAACGCCATTTCGTGAAATCGGTGCGGCCCACGGATCGATGCCAGTAGATTCTGATGGCCGGCGGAGCATGAAAACACTTTCGCCATAATCAACGGAAGCGATAAATTTGGAAATCACCGAAAGACCGATGTATCCATCAACGGGGTTTTTCTCGTCATAAAAATGGCGAATGTAAACCGGCACACTTTCAACTTTCACATCACCGAGCTCCAGGGACGACAGAAACCCGTAAACGATCTCGAACTTTCCGCCGCCGCCGACCGCGCGCGCCAGTCCCCCGCGTGCTACCGTGCGCAAATTCAGCTTCTTTGCGGTTTCCTCTGAAACTACGGACATTCCCGAGCCGGTATCGAGAACGAAACGCAATAGACCTTTTTCGCCGTTTACGCGCACCTTCAAAATCGGTCGGCCGTCCACTCCTTCGAAAGGGATAGTAGTTTTGTTCTCGCCCGCCAAGACATAAAGCGACCCCTGCTTCCCCAGATAACGCAAGAAATCAATCAATCCGCGGATGCGTGCGCGACGATCAGCATCGGTCTTGGGCGCAATATTCAAAAATCGCTCATAGGCGTCGGCGGCCTCCTTATACCTTTCACTTCGAGCTGCGGCTTGTCCTAGATCGAAAATATAATCAGGCTCCCCGGAATCGAGACTTACAGCGCGACGCAATCCCTTAATGGACAACTCGAGACGATTCTCATAGAAATCAATCATTGCCAGCCCCGCGATTGCCAGCGACTCGTTGTCCTGGATGCTAAGAGCTGTGCGAAACTCTTCTACGGAGTTGTGAAAGTCTCCGGACGCGAGGATCACGGACCCTAACAAGGCATGTGCACGTGCAGATAGCGGGTCTGCCAATATCACCCTGGCCGCATGATCATAGGCGTCCTGAAGAAGCCTTTGCTTTAGAAGTGCAAAACTCAAACCCAGGCGAGCCTCGTTGTCGTGAGCGTCTTTTGCAAGCAACTCACGAAACAGTTTTTCCGCGCTCTCGTAGTCTCCATCACGTACCGCCTTGGTAGCGCGTCGCGCCTTTTCATCGCCGGCAGTTGCGCATAGCGTAGGCGAGCATATCGCAACAGAAAGGACCACGGCCGCCAAAATTGCGACCATCATTCTGAGGAGCCAACCCTTCACATTACGAGATTGCATGACTACTGTCCCTGATGATCAAAACTAAGGTTTGAGTCGTGAATCACGATCGACTACTTCAAAACCTCGCCGGTCTTCATTGACCAGAGAACCAGATCAAGTTCGTCAAAGTCAATTCTAATATCTTGCGCGAACACTTTTAACCTTTCTTCCATTTCCAGATAACGCGCTCGAGTTACGGGCGGTTTCGGCGTTTCCACCACTTTCAGATCCATGAGGCAACTCATGACGTGTTTATCGAGAATCGCGTGACCCGTAAGCCCAATATTTCTCAGGAAATGACTGGCCTCTTTGTACCCCAACCCTTTGATCTGCTTCTCCTGAGCGAGCCAGTCGCGACGCTCATTTGGATCCGCAAAGCTTTGCAATTCCTTGCGCAAGGCCATTTCGCAATGCGCGCGCAAGTAGCGTCGCGTGACAACAATGTAGCCTGGCCTCTCTACTGGAAAGCGGTGTGCCCCTGCATTCCTCAGCGCAAGCGTCATTTCTTCGCGCTCGCCGTTCATGAGAAGCGGTCTAACTGCATCAAGGGCACGAAAGCCCATGCGCGCCGACGCGCCGGCAGTAAAAATACAGAAGACAAGCTCTTCCCAAAATTGCGTGTCATTTCCCTTGCGCCATATTTCGCGAAACTGATCGAGCCTCGCTCGAATCTCGTTCTTTCGCATTTCATAAGTCGCGCGTATGTCTTCAACACGGACGGGTTGGTGATTACGTTTCACTAGATTGTCAATGCTCAGATTCTAGGTTTGCGCTTCTAACGTTGTCAACGCAAATGGACTTCAGGTTCTTGTACTGCAGTCTGAAAGCTTCTTTTCAGGAGTGACATCCTTAACCAGGTCAAACTGCATCAAAAGAACTCTCCCAAACCTCGCTCCCCAACATCGTGGTATGATCGCATTGTTGCTTATGCGTCGAGCGACGATAGGAAACAAGGTATGCAAGAATCCAGGGCTCGCTTTATAGATGTTCTCTGTGCTGCACTTCTTTTGTTCACGGTGCCGGGCATCTTCACTGACCAGACGCCAACAAAAACTCCGAGGACCGAATCTGCCGAAACCAAATCAGGCACCCCACAGTCTGCCAACGGATGGCAACAAACTCAAAGTGCCACTAACGACGAGTCAATGCCGATCCACGGTCTTCAGGGTGTTTTGATAGAGACCCTGGATGGAAAGACTGTATCGGCCCAATCGGCAGATCAGCGATTTAATCCTGCTTCCGCTGTCAAGCTTGCTACGGCTCTCGTTGCCCTTCATGACCTTGGAGCACAGCATCGCTTTACAACCGGCTTTTGGACTAATGGCTCTTTTGACAAAGAAAACGGAAAAATCGAGGGAAACGTATATGTGACTGGTCGCGATCCATCATTTCACTACGAACACGCCGTGATGATTGCTCGCCAGTTAAACAGTTTAGGCATTCGAACGGTTACCGGAGATCTGGTTGTAGCTCCCGGGTTTACTATGAACTTCAACTGGTCGGCACGGCGATCAGGTGAATTGCTTTACGACACTCTTAACGCCGCATTGAGATCCGGCGAGGCAACGCGCGCGTGGACATACGAGCGGGCAACTCTGGGTGACCAATCCAGCCTTCAGACAGTCCCAAGTTTAGCCATTACGGGTAAAGTTTACGTTGGTTCGGCCGTCCCTGGTGCCCGTCTGCTCCTAACACACAAATCGAGCAAACTTATCGACGTATTAAAGGTACTTCTTTGTTATTCGAACAACTTCATGGCTGAACGAATCGGCGATGGCCTTGGCGGTGCGCAGCCAGTCCTGCGCGAGATAATTAACACGTTCGGGATTTCTCCAGACGAGATTCAGCTTGCTTCGTTGAGCGGCTTGGGAGTAAATCGCGTTACGCCACGTGCAATGATGAAAATTTTTAGAGCTCTGCGCACCGAACTTCAAAAAAATAGCCTATCGCCTGCAGACATCATGGCTGTTGCTGGAATCGATCCCGGCACGCTCGAAGATAGGTTTACCGGTCCGGCTTGGCAGGGCAGTGTCATAGCAAAAACCGGTACGCTTGTGAGAACCGACGGTGGTGCGAGCTCTCTCATCGGTCAAATGAGAACAGCAAACGGTGAGGTGCTTCTCTTTGTAATTATGAACCAGCGTGGAAATGTTGTGAGGTTTCGAGAAAATCAAGACTCGCTTGTAATGAAAGTTCAGCTTAGCCGGGGAGGGCCGAAGGCTTTCAACTACAAACCGCTGGCATTAACGATGAGACTCTCCGATACCGAAAGTCTCTCGGGATCGGCAAACGAATTCGAGCCAAGTTTGAAAGCGCCCCTCAACTCTCCCTGAAAGCTGATGAAGTTCTAAAGCGTTGCACCCCGCCGATCATGAAGACCGACAGGGTGCTCCATCGGCGAGATGCGCACGTTGCTAGGTACCTCACACGAAATGCACTCTCTTCATTGCTTCGGCCAGACGTCCCTCATCCAGAAAAGTTCTCCCACTAAAGGTCGAAACTAAGGTCGAAGGGGGGTTTCCCGTTTTCGAACAACCGGGTTTGATCCTCACCTTGAGCCGGGAAAAGTCCCTCCCGCCTCCGACCTCCAGATGGGAACCGCTCTTCCGTCACCGTTACCAAATGTAACGTCCGGCTTGGATGGGTCGGTGAGGTCTCACAAGAAATGGGCCTATTTGCTGTACTAACGAAGTGGTACGTGTGTTGCCAAAAGGGGGGTGCCGATTGATCGAAACCCTAGGTCGGCCAAGTTTGAGATGAAAATAAAAACGACAGCGAACGACAAGAGAACTGAATTACCAGCGAAAGGTTTGTTGAGGGCAAAAAACATGATTCGTGAAACACGTCACATACCGGACTTGCGCTGCGGAGGTTTTTCTCTGATTGAATTGCTGGTCGTAATGGCTTTGATCGGCGTCTTGAGCGCAATTGCGCTACCTCAAATGATTTCCCAGCGCCGCCTGATGCGATCTGCAGGGATTACTCGCGAAATCATGACCCAACTGCGCAATGCGCGACAGTCAGCGATGTCTGAACGAAAGGCGTTCACATTTAGTTACGACGACCTAACTAAAGAAATCACGATAATCGATCACAATAACCTTAGAACTGATCCCAACAGCGGCAAGGCCGTTCTGAGCCTTGCAGGTTATCCAAACACTGCGGGTAGCACAGTTGTCTCCACCTTTTCGCTCGGAGACGGTGGACTTAACAGCGAAATGACTTACGGCATTCCGAGTGGTCTACCGACGGGGGCACTAGGAGACGGAGTGTCAATGACGGCCCTTTCCGGCAATAAGCTGAACATCACATTCCAGCGAGATGGATCCGTGATAAACGCGACCGGAACTGTCTCGGATCGAAATCCGCAGGATCAAGCACTGTTCATTTACAACAGTAAAGCGCCTGGGTATACGGCTGCCGCAATCTCAGTTTTGGGCGCCTCAGGCAGGGTCAAGATATGGAGGTACGACAATGTTAGCAAGTACGTGGAGTAGCCGCTGCCAATCGAACAACAAGGCAAATCGATTGCCGGAAGGTGGTTTCTCATTATTGGAGATGTTGGTCGCGATACTCATCATGACTATTGCTCTCGTTGGCGTGGCTTCCGCGATCAGTTACGCACTCATGGCCAGCAACCGGGGACGCGGCGTTACTAATGCGAAGATGCTTGTTGTTTCCATACTTGAGCAAATGGAAACCTTAAGGGATACCCGCTCATTAACCTTCGATGAGATCTCAAATTCCCAAGTGGCGGGCAGCACCTTCACGGGATTCCCCACGACGTTTCAACCTGTATCGAGGCAGCCAGGACCCGATGGTGTATTTGGTACCGCCGACGATCTGATAAACGCGGGACCCGACGCGATATATGGTACGGCGGACGACTTCGCAGATAACACGCTGGCGCGCGCTGGCGTATCGCGCCAGATACTAATCACAACGTTTCCGACTAATGACTTTATGAAGAGAATTCAGGTAACTCTGCGGTACTCGACAGGTGACGGAAAGCTGGTAGATCTGGTCGGAATCAGCTATCTGAATGACGATAACCACGGCACCTATATTCCCTAACCCGAACCAAACACCCGCTTCAATTGGAGATCATGACATGCATTCGAATTCAAGACTTGGCAATCAGGAAGGCTTTTCGCTAATAGAGATGACCATTGCGATGGTGGTGATGCTTATCGTCACGTCCGCAATCGCGTCCTTAGTGAAGAGCTCAATGTCGATCGCCACCGCAACTTATGAAGTAACGGATGCCCAGGAGAGCTTGCGCACGGCTCAGGAATTCATAAATCGCGATCTGATGAGCGCCGGGGATGGGCTTAAGAATATGGCTAATATCCCAGTAACGAAGATTTTCGTCACAAACTACCTCACCATCAACCCGATTGCTGACCCGGCCTTACCGAACACCGTAACAAATCTTGGGATCCTAACAACCGACAACGACGTTCCGGCCAACAAAATAGTCTACGGGCCGGATCCGGCTGTTGCGACTAATCCTCTGGTATATGTCAGGTCCAGCCCAGTGCTTACCGACCGCCAGACGATTCTGCAAATAGATTCCGACTTCTCACCGATCGGGTTGTTGGCGTCAGCAATTAACGCGAGCGGCTCTACGATCACAATCGCTGACGCCGATCGTACTCGATTCACTGCTGGGGAAATCTATTTCCTAACATCATCCGCCGGTGGCACATTTGGAACAGTCACAAGCGTCACCGATATCGCTGGGCCAAACTCAACTCTGACGTTCGCCCAGGGAGCATTAAACGGAGACACGTTTGGGCTTAATGTTACAGGAGCCGGAGGGCGGATAAACACAATCTCCGGTGGCGGCACACTGCCCACCTCTCTCCAGCGAATGCGGATCATTCATTACTACGTTAATTCAAATGGCATGTTAATGAGACGCGTATTTGGTGTGAAGGGAGCGGGATTCCGCGAAAACGCGATTGCCGAACACGTTATTAGTGTTCAGTTCGTTTACTCCTTGGGTCCAGATGACAATGGCAACATAGTACAACCGGTGACTCGACTGACCACTTTGGATCAGCAGATCGCGGTGCGCCAGGTGGAAGTGACGGTGACCGTGGAAACTCCGCATGCTGCCCTGCAAAACGGTCTGCGTCCAAATATGTCCATGACGACGAGCACGAGTGTGCGCAATATGCAATTTCGCCAGGCTCTTCAGCCAAAGGCAACCGTATAACGCCGATTTTAGATTTGGGAGAATGCAATGACTATTAAAGATAACAATTCACCGCTAGTCTCCGGCAAAAAGTTGACTCCTCGCTCTGGCGAGCGTGGTGCCGCTCTTGCCACAGCCATCCTGATGATGATGTTATTAAGCGCCATTGCCATGACTGTATTGGCCGTTGTGCGAAGTGAGACTCGTATCGCGGGTGGTGATCTAAAGCGAACGCAGACATTCTATGCCGCTGCTTCTGGAATCGAGAAGATGACCAGCGACTTTAGCGCTCTGTTCGGGCGGACCTCGCGTCCGACACAGACTCAACTGGATGCCATTGCTGCCGCCTATCCAGCTGAATTGGTCGGCGAAGGATTCGCATTTGATAACCCGCCTCAGAGCATTGCGCAAGATACCGTAGCCCTCGCGGCCATGCGCAATACCCAGGGGATCGTCGCTCCCGCGCTTCCACGCGTAACCATGCCGGCCAACTCCCCATTCGGCGGCCTTATTGCAAGCGTCAACCCTTTCATTCTCACGAGCACGGCTACTGCTCCCGATGGCACGCAGGTGGCTCTAACTCGCAACATGAACAACTACCTTATCCCGCTGTTTCAGTTCGGTATGTTTAGCGATGAAGACATCGAACTGCATCCGGGAGCCCCGTTCACTTTCAATGGCCGTGTCCATGCCAATGGCAACATTTACGCGAACGGCACGGGTCCTGTTAAGTTTCTTGACAAAGTGACTGCGGCTCGCGAATTCATCTACGACGTACTGCGCAATGGCAACGGCAGGGCCGCCGCTACTAGTGCGTCGATGGACGTCCTGCCTGGTCCAGTCAACGCCGCTATCACCCAGGGAAGCATGTTTGGCGGTCCCAATATCGCAGGTTCCCCGGCCGGGACCGTTAATGGAAATTGGAAAACAAATTCTGTACAAGCCGCAAATGGGACCGCAAACCAATTTGGCGGCCAATTATTGACGGCTTCGACGGGCGCCGCGCTGCTGAAACTGCCGATGCAACTTGACGGCAATCCAACCCGAGAGATTATTAAACGCCGCCTGCCGACCGACAGCCTCCCAGCGCCTGCTTCAGCATCTGCGCTCGCTGACTCGCGCTATCATTCGAAGGCGGAAATTCGTATCTTAATTGACAATGAAGGCGTCACTAATGATGCTGCCGGTCTTTATGGTTCGCAGAACGGGACCGCGGCGGAGACCACCGGGGTTAACCTGTCAGGAAACACAATCGGCGCGGTACCAGGATTCATACCCAGCGTATTACCCGCCGGGGTTGGCAAGGCGCTCTGGCGCTTTAGCGCTCCCTTAACCACGGCGGTTACTGCAGTCCAGCAACAAACCCCCGGCACGGCCAGCATCGGCTGGGCCAACAC
>JALYXE010000151.1 GCA_030947265.1 Acidobacteriota bacterium | reverse complement strand
CCCTCCCTAACGGTCGGGCTACTGCCCCGATGCTAAACAACTGTCCCGACTGCTAAACAAAGAAGACTAGCTCCGCAGCTTAATCTGAGGCGGATATGGATCAACGGAGGCACAGCCTCAAAGACATAAAATAGTCGCCGGAAAGGCCGAGCCTTTCCGCGCTGTGCGGCGGCAGAGCCGCAAAAGCGCGGAGACTTTCCGATCGTCTGAACTTTGAGTACTTAAGGAGCGAGGCTATGCCCCATCAACCTGCCTGGCCAGTTGCTGCGGCCATCCTCGGCGGTGTGCATTAACCTGCCTGGCCAGATGCCGCCTGGCCCAATGCCGCCACTCGCTTATCGATTTCCTCAGGCGAAACATCTTCTTTGTGTGTTGCCACGGTCCAGACGTGCCCGAAAGGATCGGTCAACGTGCCGGAGCGATCTCCATAGAACTGGTCCTGCAACGGTTTCAGCTGCACGCCACCTGATGTGATGGCTTGTTTGAAAGTAGTGTCCACGTCCTCAACGTAGATCATGAGACTGACCGGCGTGCCACCAATAGTTTTCGGACTCCGGTATCCCATTTGCGGATGTTCATCCGCAAGCATTATCGGTGAGTTGCCAATCCTGATTTCGGCATGGCCGATCTTGCCTTCGTGGTCCATGCGAAATAGCTCGGTCGCGCCAAACGCTTTTTTATAAAACTCGATTGCATCGGCCGCTCCCTTGATAATCAGATACGGTGTCACCGAATGGTATCCGTCTGGAATTGGTTTTACGTTTGCCATAAATTTTCTCCTCTTTTGTTGTTGGTGACTGTTTGCTGGTTCTAGTTGAAAACTTCTCTGTGCATCCCCTGTGGACTCTGTGCCTCGGTAGTCAATGTTAGGTGACAAACACTCACCACAAAGCCACAGAGAACACTGCGATCGCACAGAGAAACCAAGATTAAGGCACTACCGAGTGCTTCGAGCTTCATAGAGTGCGGTGCCGTACGACAACCAGCGACATGTCGTCGATCAGTGGTTGCGCACCGGCGAAATCCTGAACGGCGCCCAACACTGAAAACAGCACGGCATCGGCGCGGCCGGTCTGTGCACGGCGCAGTTGCGCCTCAAGCCGTTCATAGCCGAATTCCTCCTCTGCATCATTGCGCGACTCGAGGATGCCATCAGAGCAAGCCAGCAGCACGTCACCGCTGTGCAGCTCAACGCATCCTCTAACGAAGCAAGCTGCAGGGAAAACGCCCAGCAATGGCCCACCTTCGGAAAGTAATTCTAACCGACCATCGGCGCGCAACAGTAACGCTGGAGGATGTCCGGCGCTGCAGTAGTCGAGTTTTCCTGTGAGCGGATCCAGCCTTGCCAGGAACATCGTGGCCAGCGGCGCCACCGACGACATACGGCAAAGGTCACGGTTCACGCCGGCAACGATTGCCTCGGGCTCCGCGCACGCTGCGGTGTGCGTAGCAACCAGTCCGGCGAGATAAGTGGTCCACATTCCAGCCGCCAGACCCTTGCCGCAGATGTCACTCAGGGAAAGGATTACGCCGCTACTCGTCTCCTCAATGGTGAAAATGTCACCGGGCACGTGGCGGACGGCGAACGTTTCACTGGCAATGTCGAAGTTGTGGCGCCGTACCAGGCGGGGAGCGCAGAGGCGCCGGTGTACTTGCGCAGCTTCAAGGAGTGCTGTGTGGAGGTCCGCGTAATCCTTCTGAAGTGTTGCGAGCTTGAGCTCCAATTCCCGGTAGCGTGAGCGATTACCGGAGTTTCTGCGCGGCCAGGCAGACACCTTGATATCGATTGCGCGCCGCGTCGCCAACCCGCTACTGAATCCTGGATTACTCATAAGAACCCAACCTCATCCGACGAATTTATAGCCACTGCCATGCACAGTGAGAATGAACCGTGGCTCCTCGGGATTTGGTTCCAGCTTTTGCCTGAGGTGAACGATGTGCGTGTCAACCGTGCGTGTGTTGGGGTAGTTATCGTATCCCCATACCGCATCCAGCAAGCGGTCACGGCTAAGCGTCTCCGCCGGATGGGAGATGAAGTAAGCGAGCAACGCGAACTCTTTCGACGAGAGCTCAACCGGTCTGCCGGTGCGCAACACCTCGTTGCCGCGGATGTTGACTTCCACATCGCTAAATCTATAAATGTCCGGGGCGCCGGTTTGCGGCGAGGCCCGTCGCAGCACGGCTTTCACGCGCGCCATTAGTTCGCGGATGGAGAACGGTTTAGTGACGTAGTCATCCGCTCCCAACTCCAGGCCTACGACCTTGTCGATCTCCTGGCCGCGCGCGGTCAGCATAATGATGGGAATTGCCGGCCGCCTGGCCTTCAGTTGCTTACAAACGTCGAGACCACTCATGCGCGGCATCATCACGTCTAACACGACCAGATCGGGATCATCAGCCAACGCCCGCTCAAGGCCAGCCACGCCGTCGTCGGCGCTGATCACGTCGTAGCCTTCAAACTCAAAGTTGTCGCGCAAGCCCGCGACCATGGCAGGCTCGTCTTCCACGATCAAAATGCGAGTCCTTTTATTCTCGCTCAGCTCAGCATCTCTTTTCTGCACGGGCCTGATCTGAACAGATCGCAAGTCTGAGGCACGGTCTTCTTGTCGCGCCATAGAGTTTATTTTGAGTGTCATGATCGGGTCCTTTGTGCTGCGCTATTGAAGGGTCGGCAAAGGCTGCGACAGGTCGCAGCCGACCGAAGCGCTGATAGGTCAGCGCACTCCAAAAGAGAGTTCTGTTTTCAAAGTGGATCGTTGCTTGCTACTGCGTGGCCGTTGCCAGCGGCAACGACAGAATGAACTTACTGCCTTTCCCCGGTGTGCTTTCGACCTCCACTTCTCCCCCGTGCGCGTGCGTGATATGACGGACCAGGGACAAGCCCAGACCGCTGCCTTTCGTGTTGTGGACCAAAGGATCTCCTGTCCGGTAAAACTTCTCAAAGATTTTTGACTGCTCGCGACGCGTGATGCCGATGCCGCGATCAACTACCTCAAGCTTCAACACGCCATTTGCTCGATACAACTTTACGCCCAGGAACTTCTCATTAGCCGAGTATTTCAA